>NZ_AXAB01000034.1:0-99634 GCF_000472645.1 Bradyrhizobium sp. WSM2254
TACAACCTCCTCATCGCGCGCCGACGAGCCCAGGTCGAAACCACCTTCGCTACTCTCAAACGCCGCATGCGGCTGACCTGCATCCGCTACGTCGGTCTGATCAAGGCGACCGGACAAGTCCTGCTCGCCTCAATCGCCTTCAACATGAGGCGGTGGGCCACGATCGCCGCGTGAGCCGCCCTCCGAGGGCGACAACTACAGATATTGGCAGGTAATTGCCGCGACTAAGGCCTTCTCTCGTGACGTCTTCAGCCTCAAAAGCCAATAACGCAACAGGCCCACAAGGGGAGAGGGCACAGCTACGGGCCGCCGCGCGCCTCGAACGACGAGGGTGCTCTCGCTCCCCTACTCCCAATACCAGGCCGAGAAATCGCTCGCGAACTGCGGTATTTCTTGGAGATCGGCGCCCCTTCGATGTTCGCTCGCATCGGTACGCACTGAAGAATTCGCGCACTGACAGGCTGCTTCATTTTTCCCTGGGGCGCTGTGGCTTTTCCCTTCTCGCCGCCTGCGAGGTTCGGCTTGCGGGGGCCTCAAAGACCGCAATACGCCGATCGAGTTGCCATAGCTCGATGTCGTTGGCATCAACTAGCTGCGCAGCACGTTCCCGTGCTTCCTGCTCGTCGGCACACTGCAAATTGGCTACGCTTATAACGTGGTGGTGCTGATCCAAAAGGTAAGCCCTGTAGTGAGCCATCCCCACGCCTCCCAACGCCTGCGTTTATCGGATCATCACCTCAATCCTTCAATCAGCGTTCTCCAGCCGAACGCATCGTTCGCCGTCAGCAGCAAAGCGCCAAGCGTTCCCAAGTAGGACGGCAGTTCGCAATCGGGACGCGCGTTCATGTTGCCGACAAACGAGGCGACCGCCTTCTTGAGATCGCCTCGGTCCAGATGATCGAAGGCCCGTTGCTTGCAACGCTCGACATATTTATCGCGCGCCAGCTCCATTAACAGGGAACGTTCCATTTCGTCTCCCCCAAGCGATGACTGTCTTCAATCGTTGGGGAATTGGAACGGACCGAGCTTTTTCCGTCTGTTCGAAAAGCGACAAATGGATCTCTTTTGCTCGCAAGTGTGGGAATTGAGATACAGGCCGCTCGTTGATCGCAACGCAGCGGGGCGGCCTGAGCGGCCGGATGGGAGATGAAGCGGATCGTCACCTTCGACAGCTCGATCGCCGAGGCGTTGCGGTAGTCGGCCCATTTGTTGAGCGTGATCGAGGAGCCCTTGGCCCAGGCGCCGAGCTGGTACGACCCTGTCCCGACCGGCTGCGTGACATTGGTCGCCGTGCCCCTCGCTCGCGACACACCCTCGCGGGGCTATTTGCGCAGCATTAGCCCCGACGACACCGAGACACAGTGGGAAGCCGAGCATTTGAAATAAAAAGTGAAAAGAAGAGCGGGGATATTCCTCAAAGCTGACTTGATTTCTCTCTCCGCTCGCTCTCCTGGCGCAACTAATTGATGAGTAAGCAGTGATGACTGATCAGCAATTAGCCCTGGAAGCGATTAGCGACGCGCAACTCATACTGGAAGAATACCTTCAGCCCTGCCCCAAGGATAACGCGCTTATCCTTGAAAAGCTGGTGGAAGTCCTCGAACGGCCTGCCTTGATCGTTGCCGTAAGTCGATTGCAGCAACAGGCCAATTGAGCGCGCCCATGAGCAAACCGCTTCAATCGCTTGCTTTAACCGTTTGCATTGCTGCGCTCTCATCGCTCGAAATGACCAGCGTGCATGCCAAGCAACAATGCAGCACCGCAATGCCGCCAAATCCGCAAGGGCAATGGTGGTCCTATCGTCTCATCGACGGACGAAAATGCTGGTACGCGGGTAAGGCCATGCTGTCGAAAGCATTGCTGGAATGGCCTATGGAGCGCTCCCCCAAACTCAGTGCTCGCGGAGAAGCGACAGGCATTGTCATAGCTGGCAAGCCCGGTCCCCTGGATGCACGAGCGTTGGCACTGAAAGAGGGCCCTGACACTTTCGAAGTGCGATGGCGTGCCAGGATCATCTCCAGCTCAGACACAGGGCATGACTGACCGATACTAACGACCTGAGCGATCCTGCATCCCGCTTGTCGTTGGCGAGGACTTTCGAGCGCCTGTTCGCGGCCGTGCGCTTGGTTACATCATGCAATCACGCGCCTGAGTTCGTCCAGAACAACGCCCCTACGCAACTCGTGCGCAGTAGCCGTCAAATGAGAGCCTACGATCAGACCGAGCCGCCTTAAAGTCAGGAGAGCAACGGGGTCACACAGCTCGATAGAAAGCCCGGCTCCCAATATCGCAAGGGCGCGTTGCTCATCCGCATCGAGATCAGTCCACAAGATGCCTTCCATCGACGCGCTTAAAAATTGTTCCAAGGGTATCTCAGAACCCAAACGCGTGCCTGATCTGCCGCAGCATGATGATGGCCGCGTCGGTGTACCGACCGTTGGTTAGGAATTGATCCAGTTGCGCTGCGCTCATCAGCGCCACAACTGCCGTCGTAAAGCCCTTAAACATTGGGCCTCTCCTGAAAGAGACCGCCAACCGGGCGTGTTGAAATATCCAGCCGTTCTAGAATGCGCTGCCGCTTATGGCGACGAGCTATATGCAAATGGTGACACTGACGGGTAACCAGTTCCTTAACGAGCGCGATGTCTGGATGGGCCCGCCGTGGGCTGCGGCGAGGGCTCCAGAGACCGCCACTGGATGGCCGGCTCAGAATCGCGCTCTCCGCGAATTCAACTCGCGAGATTCGTGTGCGGAGACAGACCCCTCACCGGAGTGAGTCTGCGTCTACTGGCGTCGCTGCCCTCTCCCGCAGGGGGAGAGGGCACTGCAACGGGCAGCGCGCGCCTCGAACGACGAGGGTGCCCCTGCGCCCCCTACTCCCAATACCAGGTCGAGAAATCGTTCTCGAACTGCGGGACTTCCTTCCAGACGCCCTTCAGCTTCTTGTTGGTGATGGTGATGAGCTGCGGCTGGAACAGGTAGGCGGAGACGGCGTCGGTCGCCAGCATGCGCTGGGCGTCGCCGAGCAGCTTGGCGCGGGCGGCTTCATCCGGCGTGGAGACGATCTGCTTGTAGAGAGCGTTGAACGTCTCGTTGTTGTAGCCGAGGTAATAGTCCTGTTCGGTGATCTTGACGAGATCGAACGGCTCGACATGGCTGACGATGGTGAGGTCGAAATTGTGCGGACCATTGCCGGCGAATACCTGCGACAGCCATTGCGCCCATTCGACGTTCTCGATCTTGGCGACGATGCCGACCTTGGCGAGCTGGGCCGCGAGGATCTCGCCGCCCTGCCGCGCATAGGATGGCGGCGGCAGCTTGAGGGAGAGTTCGAGCGGCGTGGTGACGCCGGCTTCTGCCAGAAGCTTCTTGGCCTTCTCGGGGTCGTAGGGATTGATGCCGGTGGTATCGACATAGCCGAGCGATCCCGGCACGTAGAAACTGCCGATCGGCGTACCGAAACCATCGACGGCACCGTCGATCATGGCCTTGCGGTCGATCGCGGCGAGGATGGCACGGCGGACGCGGACGTCGTCGAGCGGCTTCTTGCGCTCGTTGATCGCGACAATGGTCTTGGCGCGGGAGCCGCCGACCTGAACGTTGAAGCGCGGATCGGCCTTGAACTGGCCGATGGTACGCTGCGCTGCGACACGCGGGAACGCGTCGACGTCGCCTGAAAGCAGCGCCGCGGTTTGCGCCGCCGGATCGGAGATGAAGCGGATCGTCACCTTCGACAGCTTGATCGCCGAGGCGTTGCGGTAGTCGGCCCATTTGGCCAGGGTCATCGAGGAACCCTTGGCCCAGGCGCCGAGCTGATACGGCCCGGTGCCGACCGGCTGCGTGACGTTGGTCGGCGCGCTCTTCGGCTCGACGATCGATCCGCTTGCCTGTCCCAGCAGGAACGGCAGGTTCGGCTCGGAATTCTTCAGCGTGATCACGACCGTGTCGGCGTCGGGCGCGGCAACGGACTCGAAGCTCTGGAACAGGCTCTTGTCCTTGTTGGTGCTGGTGGGCACCGCGTTGCGCTCGAACGAGAACTTCACCGCGGCGGAGTCGAACGGCTCGCCATTGTGGAATTTGACGCCCTTGCGCAGCTTGAAGGTGTAGGTCTTCAGGTCAGGCGATGCGGTCCAGCTCTCCGCCAGCAGCGGCGAGGTGGTGCCGTCCTCGTTGATCTTGGTCAGCGTCTCGTAGATGTTGTAGAGCGTGACCTCGGCGATCGCGGCAGCGGCTGCGTTGGTCGGATCGAGCCCCGGCGGCTCCAGCGACATCGCCATGACGACGCTGTCCTTCTTGCTCTGCGCCAGCACCGGCAGCGGCGCCGCGACGAACGCGGCAGTGAGTGCGACGATGGATAGTTTCCTGAACATGCGTAACTCCCCTGCCTTCTCAATTCCCAGTCTACGCCAATCCTGCGCCCGAGACTAACCCTCCGCGGCCGCTTGCGGCAACGCCATCACGGCCTCCGCCTTGTGACAGGCGGCGAGATGCGCCCCGCCCACCTTGCGTAGCTCAGGCAGGGCCTCGCGGCAATGCTGGTCGGCGAGCGCACATCGCGCGACATAGGGACACCCCGTGGCGGCAGCCGATTGCGAGGCGATCGCCTGCGCCCCGCGCCGGCGCCGGCCGCCGCCGGCGCGCGCCCGCGGCACCGCGTCCAGCAGCGCCCGCGTATAGGGATGGGCACAGCGCTCGAACAGATCCTCCGGCCGTCCCTGCTCGACGATCCGGCCGAGATACATCACCGCGACCTCGTCGCAGAGATAGTCGACGACGGCGAGGTCATGGCTGATCAGGACATAGCTCAGGCCGAACTGGTCCTGGAGATCCTGCATCAGGTTCAGCACCTGGGCCTGCACGGACACGTCGAGCGCGGAGACCGGCTCGTCGGCGACGATCAGCTTCGGCTGGGTGATCAGCGCGCGGGCGATCGCGATGCGCTGGCGCTGACCGCCGGAGAATTCGTGCGGATATTTGTCCATGTCGGCATCGCGCAAGCCGACCTGGCGCAGCACCGCGGCGACGCGTTCCCGGAACGTAGTGCGATCGGCGCCGTCTAGCACGGTCAAGGGTTCGGCGACGATGCGCGCGATGGTCTGGCGCGGATCGAGCGAGCCGTAGGGATCCTGGAACACCATCTGGAAGTCGCGGCGGGCGCGGCGCAGCTCATCGGCCGGGAGGCGGTTGAGATCGCGGCCGAGCAGCGCGACCTGCCCCGATGTCGGCCGCTCCAGCGCCATCACGACGCGCGCAAAAGTGGACTTGCCAGAGCCGGACTCGCCGACGATGCCGAGGCTCTTGCCGGCCTGGACCTGCACGCTGACGCCGTTGAGCGCGCGCACCTGCCCGGGCGGACGGAACAGGCTCTCGCGCGGCAGCGTGTAGCGCTGCTCGAGATCCCTGACGTCGAGAAGAGGCGCGGTGCTCATGCGGACAGCGCTCCGACGTTCTCGGCCATCGAGACATCGGTGCGCACGCAGCGCACGACGTGGCCGGGACCGACTTCGACCATCGGCGGCAGCGCCGCGCGGCACCGATCGATCACGAGCGGACATCGTTCGGAGAAGGTGCAGCCGGCTGGAAGATCGGCGAGCTCCGGCACCGTGCCCGAGATCGTCTTCAGCCGCGTCCCCTTGCGTGCGCCGAGCTTCGGACGGGCGCGGAACAGGCCCTGCGTGTAGGGATGGCCCATGCGGCGGAACACCTCGTCGGTCGGCCCGCTCTCGACGACGGTGCCGCCATACATCACCATCATCCGCTGCACGTTCTCGGCGATGACGCCGAGATCGTGCGAGATCAGGATCATCGACATGCCGCGCTCCCCGACGAGATCGGCGATGAGGTCGAGGATCTGGCCCTGGATGGTGACGTCGAGCGCGGTGGTCGGCTCGTCCGCGATCAACAGGTCGGGCTCGCAGGCGAGCGCCATCGCGATGGTGATGCGCTGGCGCTGGCCGCCGGAGAACTGGTGCGGATAGGCATCGACGCGCCGCGCCGGATCTGGCAGCCCGACGCGATCGAGCAAGGCAATCGTCTCTTTCCGCGCCTGCGACGCCGAGAAGTTCTTGTGACGCCGCAGCGGCTCGGCGACCTGGTGGCCGATCGTGTGCATCGGGTTGAGCGCGGTCATCGGCTCCTGGAAGATCATGCTGATGCGGTTGCCGCGCAGGCGGCAGTAATCCGCATCCGCAAGCCCGGCGAGCTCGCTGCCATCGAGCTTGATGCTGCCGGAGACCACGGCGCTGTCCGGCAACAGGCCCATCAGGGACATCGCGGTGACCGACTTGCCGCAGCCGGATTCGCCGACGAGCCCGAGCGTCTCACCGCGCTTGAGCGAGAAGCTGACGCCGCGCACGGCCTGCGCCGGGCCGCGGCTGGTGTTGAGGCGGACGCCGAGATTGGCAACCTCGATCAGCGGCATGGTGGAGCGCTCAGCCATCGTCATCGCTCCCGCGCCAGTCGTGGGTCGAGCAGATCGCGCAAGCCGTCGCCGAGCAAATTGAGGCCGAGCACGGCGACCGCGATTGCGGCACCGGGATAGACGGCGAGCATCGGCGACTGGAACAGCAGGGTCTGCGCATCGTTCAGCATCCGCCCCCAGGACGGCTGCGGCGGCTGCGTGCCGAGGCCGAGATAGGACAGTGCGGCCTCCGCGAGAATGGCGAGCGCGAACTGGATCGTCGCCTGCACGATCAGGATCGACAGGATGTTGGGCAGCACGTGCTCGATGGTGATGCGAAACTTGCCCTTCCCCGAGGCGCGCGCGGCCAGCACGAATTCGCGCGCCCAGATCGCGTTGGCCGAGCCGCGCGTCAGCCGGGTCAGCGTCGGGATCTGGAAAATGCCGATCGCGATGATCGAGGTCACCATGCCCGGCCCCACGACCGCGGCGAGCATGATCGCGGAGAGCACGGCCGGAAAGGCGAAGGTGAAGTCGGAGAAGCGCATGATGATCTCTTCGGTCCAGCCGCGCCGCGCCGAGGCGATGAGGCCCAGACAGACGCCGAAGGTGAGACCGATGCTGACCGCGATGATGCCGACCATGATGGTGGAGCGGGCGCCGGCGAGCAGCAGCGAGACGATGTCACGGCCAAAGGAGTCGGTGCCGAGCCAGTGCGCCGCCGATGGCGGCCGGAGCTTCGCGGCGATGTCGATCTCGTAGGGCGACCAGGGCGTCCAGACCAGCGACAGCACCGCCGAGACGAGCACCAGCAGGCTCAGCGCGCCGCCGAGGACGAAGCTGCGATGGCGCAGCGCGCGGCGCCAGAACGTGCGCGCGGGCAGCGGGCGCGTGGCGACCGGCGCATCCATCGAGGTGGTCAGGGGCGCGCTCACAGGTCGTGCACCTTGATGCGGGGATCGATGAAGGCATAGAGCACGTCGACCACGAAATTGACGATGACGACCATGGTCGCGAGCAGCATCACGCAATTGCGCACCACGATCAGGTCGCGGTTGGCGATCGACTGGAAAATCAGGCGGCCGAGGCCCGGCAGGTAGAACACGTTCTCGATCACGATGGTGCCGGCGAGCAGATTGGCGAATTGCAGGCCCATCACCGTCATCACGGGGATCATGGCGTTGCGCAGCACGTGGCGCCACAGCACCTCGCGCCTGCCGAGCCCCTTTGCGCGCGCAGTACGGACGAAATCCTCGCGCAGCACTTCGAGCACGGCCGAGCGCGTGACGCGAGCGAGGATCGCGGCCTGCACCACCGCGAGCGAGATTGCCGGCAGCAGCAGCGACTTGACCCCCAGCCAGATGCCGTCCTCCCAGCCGGCGAAGCCGCCCGCCGAGAGCCATTGCAGCCGCACCGAGAACAACAGGACCAGCAGGATCGCGAACCAGAAATTCGGCAGCGCGATGCCGACCTGCGTCAGCGACATCACGCCGACATCGCCGAGCTTGTTGTGGTTGGCCGCGGTGTAGACGCCGGCCGAGAGCGCCAGCGTCACCGTGATCGACATGGCCATGATCGCGAGCGGAATGGTCAGCACCAGCCGCTCCGCGATCAGGCTGGCGACCGGCGTGCCGTAGACATAGCTGTTGCCGAGATCGCCGACGAGCAGGCCCTTGATCCATTGCAGATAGCGAACCGCCAGCGGCTGGTCGAGCCCGAGCTTGACGGTGAGCGCGCGGACCGCGTCCGGCGACGCGTCGGCCCCCATCAGCATCTGCGCGGCATTGCCGGGAAGCGCATCCAGCACCAGGAAAATGATCAGGGATGCGCCGACCAGCGTCGCCAGCAAGGTCAAGACACGTCGGAGGACAAATACGCTCATGCGCTCACGAGCTCCGACGTCGTCCTGGCGAAGGCCAGGACCCCCGAGCGAGCGCTTCGCGCTCGTCGCGATAACCCCAGGGAGCGGTTTGGCGAAGACTGGTCGTTCGGTACTGGCACCGCCCGTCACCGATAAATTCCGCGGTATGGGTCCTGGCTTTCGCCAGGACGACACCGAGGGGGTTGCGGGCGCCATGCCGCATTGGGACAAATACGCTCATGCGCGCTCGGTTTCGGGACTCATCCGCGGCACGATCAACATGTCCGGACGGCGGACGCAAGTCCTTTGCGCGCAAGTGCCTAGCTGCATGCGCATGTCGTCATTCCGGCCAGCGGGACAGGAGGTCGGCGGAAGCCTCGAACAGCGCGCTCACACGCAGCAATTCCGCATCGCGCCGGAAGCGGCCGACGAGCTGAAGCCCGATCGGCAGGCCGTCGCGGCCGAAGCCCGAGGGAAGGCTGACGGCGGGATGCCCGGTCATGTTGAACAGCATGGTCCAGGGGAACCAGTGCGGCCGGACGCTGTCGAAATGCACGCCGTCGATCTCGATGGTGCCGAACAGATCCTGCTTGATCGGCAGCGCGGTGCGCGTGAGGGTCGGCATCGCCAGGAAGTGCCCGCGCGCAAGCAGCGATTGCACGCGGCGGAACAGCGCGGTGCGCGCGAACATCGCCTCCTGGTAGTCGACGCCGCTGACCTCGGTGGCGAGCGCGAGCTGCTTGAGGAAGGCCTCGCTCAGCTCGTCCTTGTGCTCGGCCGCGAGCTTTGCAAAGCGCGTGCGCCAGAGGGTGTGGTTGATGGCGCGCCAGATCGGCTCGATGTCGAAACCTTCGCCGGAGAATTCCTCGAGCTCGGCGCCGAGCCCTGCCAGTCGGTCGAGGCTCGCCCTGAAGCTGGCGGCGACCTCGGCGGACACCGGACGGCCCGGCGGCGTCAGGCAGTACAGGATCCTCTGCCCGCGCAGATCGCCGCGCGGGACGGCGGTGCCGACGAAATCGGGCACGGGAACACCGATCGACCAGGGATCGCAGGGGTCCTCGCCCGCCATCGCCTGCATCATCAGCGCGGTGTCGGCGACGGTGCGCGTGGTCGGCGTGACGTAGGTCTGGTTGCCGAACACATCCAGCGCCTGGCTGTGCGGGATGACGCCGTTGCTCTGCTTCAGCCCGACCACGCCGTTGCAGGCGGCCGGAATTCGCGTCGAGCCGCCGCCGTCGGTCGCGATCGCGAGCGGCGCGATGCCGCTGGCAACGGCAACCGCCGCGCCGCCGCTGGAGCCGCCCGAGGACCGGCAGGCGTCCCACGCATTTCGGGTGCGGCCGAACAGCGGCGAGTCGGTCAGGCACTTGCTGCCGAATTCCGGCGTCGTGGTCTTGCCGATCAGGATCGCGCCCTCGGCGCGCAGCCGCGCCACCGCCACCGCGTCCTCGGCCGGCACGTTGTCCTTGTAGGGAACGGCGCCGAAGGTGGTCTTCACCCCCTTGGTGTTGACGATGTCCTTGACGGTCACGGGGATGCCATGCAGCAGGCCGAGCGGCTCGCCGGCCATCATCTTGCGCTCGGCGGCGCGCGCCGCCGCCATCGCCTCGTCGCCGCAGATCGTGATGAAGCAGTTCAACTGGGGCTGGAGCGCCTCGGCGCGCGCGAGCACGGCCCGGGTGATCTCGACGGGCGAGATCCGCTGGTCGGCGATGAGGCCGCGCAGCTCGATTGCGGACAGCAGGCAGGGATCGCCGTTCATCGTCACATCACGCTCCGAAGCCGGCCCCCGTTGGCCAGCCATTGACAGCCAGAATGACAGTTTTGTTAACTCGCCGTCCAATACGATTTTGGACGTCAACCCATACGTTTTCGGTATGCCAATGGATCTTCGCCGGCTTCGCTATTTCGTCGCCGTCGCCGAGGCGCGCAGCGTCGGCAAGGCCGCCGAACGGCTGCGCATGGCGCAGCCTCCCCTCTCGATCCAGATCCGCAAGCTGGAAGCCGAGATCGGCGCGCCGCTGTTCCGCCGCGGCACGCGCGGCATGGACCTGACCGAGGCGGGCCAGGCGCTGCTGGCGCGCGCCGGCGAGGCGCTGGCGCTTGCGGCCGACGGCGCCGAAGCTGCGCGTGCGGTTGCATCCGGGCGGCGCGGCCGGCTGTCGGTCGGCTACATGTTCGTGCTGGCCAATGCGGTGCTGCCGCGCCTGATCCCGGAGCTGCGGCGGTCGATTCCCGGCGTAGACCTCGACTTCGCCGAGCTCAGCGCCTCGACGCGCGAGGCGCGGCTGCTCGACCGCAGCGTCACGGTCGCGCTATGCATGCCGGCGATCCACCACCCTGAAATCCAGGTGGCGCGGGTCGGCGCGCAACCGTTCATGCTGGCGATGCCGATCCGCTCGCCGCTCGCCCGTCTCAGCGCGGTGCCGATGGCGAAATTGCAGGGCCGCCCGCTGATCGCGCTGCCGCGGCCGGACCAGGACCCCGCCTCTTCCATGGTCGCGGCCCTGCTGCGGCGGCATCAAATCGTGATGCCGATCGCGAGCCGGGTGGAGACGGTGCATTCGGCGATGAGCCTGGTTCTCGCCGGCGAAGGTCTCGCCATCCTGCCGGCCTGCGCCAAGCTCGGCGCCCCGCACGGTATCGTGTTCCGGCCGCTGCGCGATGCGACCGACTCCATCGACATCGCGGTGTGCTGGCGGCGGGACTCGCACAGCCCGTTGATCCGCACCTTCCTCAAATGCGCCGAAAAGGTCGTCGCGCCGCTGTGACAGGCTACAAGGGCCAGGCGATCTCATGGCTCCAGGGCGGATCGGCGCCCGGGCGGGTGCAGGTGAGACCGGCGCAATTGGCGGCAAAGGACAGCGCGCGGCGGAGCTCGTCGGCACTGATCGCCTTCAGCTGCTGCCGCGCCAGGCGCCCCTGCTTGTGCAGTGCGAACAGCAGTGCCGCCTGAAAGCTGTCGCCGGCGCCGATGGTGTCGGCGACCTCGACCTTGGGCGCGGTGACCTCGATCTGCCCTGCCCCCGCGTGCCAGGCGATGGCGCCATTGTTGCCGAGGGTGATGACGACGAGGCTTGTGCCCTGCCCGAGCAGCATGTTCGCGCGTTGCTGATGGGACTCTTCGCCGAAGAGGTAGGCGAAGTCGATGTCCGACATCTTGATGAGATCGGCGCTCCTTGCGAACTCGGCCATGCGCGCGAGATAGGCCGGCTTGTCCTTGACGAGGTTGGGGCGGCAGTTCGGATCGAAGGAGATCGTCGAGGACGCGCGCGCGTCCGCGATCAGGGCTTTGGTTTCGGCCGCGCCTTGATCGTTGACCAGCGTGGTCGAGCCGACATGGAGGGCTTCAACGTCCGCGAAGGGAATCGACCCGCGCCGGTAGGTCCAGTTCCGCGTCGCCGTTTCGGCATCGTAGAAGGCGTAATGCGACTCGCCCGCGACGATGCGCACGAAGGCGAGCGTGGTCTGGTGATCGCTGCGGGTGGCAAGGCCGAGCTCGACATGCGAGGCGCTTGCGTGGTCGGCGATCATGCGGCCGAACAGGTCGGTCGAGATGCCGCCGATGAAGTCGGTCGGTGCGCCCAAGCGCGCCATGCCGATCGCGACGTTGAGGCAGGAGCCGCCAACCGCGGGCATCACCGCCTCGCGTCCTTCCGTGTTTCGCGTCGGCACGAAATCGATCAGCGCATCGCCGCAGGATATCAGCATTCGTTTCAACCTCTGGCGATGTCGCGCATCGCGGCACGGCTGCCGCGATCGAGCTCGCGCAGCAGCTTGTACACGTCGCGCTTGCGGGAATGAAACGCGGCCATGTCGGGCGCGGTCGGCTCGCTCTTGCGTCCCAGTGCCGACATCTTGGCCATGGTCTCGCCGATCGAGGCATAGGCGCCGCCGGCCACCGCCCCGAGCATCGCGGCGCCCAGCAGCACTGGCTCCCTGGTTTGCGGCAGCGCGACGGTGAGGCCCGTGGTGTCGGCCATGATCTGACGCACCAGCGGACTGCGGCTGGCGCCGCCGCCCATGATCATGATGCTGGAACGGACACCATGCGCGGCAAAGGCCTCGATCACCTCGGCAAGCCCATAGGCGAGCCCACAGAGACCGGCGACGAACAGCCGCTCCATCGAAGCGATGTCGGTGTCGAGATCAAGGCCGGCGATCACGGCGCGGGTGTCAGGATCGGCATAGGGCGAACGATTGCCGATGAATTCCGGGAGCACGTGGACGTCGCGGGCGAGCAGCGCGGCACGGCTGGCATCGCCGGCGCGTGCGACGATGCGACGCTCGAGGAACTCGATGAGGTCGAGGCCCTCGCTCCGCGCAGCCGCGCTCGCCTCGGCAAAGCCCGGATGCGACTCGAGCAGATGGTCGATCGCCGCGCCCGCGGCCGACTGCCCGCCCTCGTTGAGCCAGAAGTCCGGCACCATGCCGGAATAATAGGGACCCCACACGCCCGGCACGAAGCAGGGCTCCTTGGTCGTCGCCATGATGCAGGCCGACGTTCCCATGATGTAGGCGAGGCGGTCGCTGACATCGCTCGTCCCGCCAGACCCATCGCGGCCGCCGATCGCGCCGATGCCGCCGGCATGGGCGTCGATCAGCGAGGCACCGACCGGCGTGCCCGGCGACAGGCCGAGCTCGGCCGCGGCCGCGCCGGTGAGACCTGCGCCGAGCCGCGTGCCCGGCGCGACGATCTCGGTGCCGATGCGGGCGTATTTCTCGCTGACGAAGTCGGACAGCCCGATGCGCTTGAAGAAAGGCGCGCTCCAGCCGCCGCCGTCATGGGCGAGATAATTCCATTTGCAGGTGACGGTGCAGGTCGAGCGTTGCAGCGCGCCGGTCGCGCGCCAGGTCAGGTAGTCTGCCAGATCGAAGAAATGGCCTGCGGCGTCGAAGCTCGCGCGCAGATGCCGCTTCAGCCACAACAGTTTCGGCATCTCCATCTCGGGCGAGATCGAGCCGCCGACATAGCGCAGCACCGCATCCTCGGTCTCGTTGATCAGCCGCGCTTCGGCCGTGGCGCGATGGTCCATCCAGACGATGACGTTGCGCTGCGCCTCGCCCGAGGCGCTGACGGTGAGCGGCTCGCCCTGGAGGTCGAGCACCACGAGGGAACAGGTGGCGTCGAAGCCGATGCCGCCGACGCTGTCGGGCGCGATGGCGGCTTCCGCCATCGCCGCCCGCACGGATTTTACGCAGGCCTCCCAGATGTCCTGGGACGACTGCTCGACGATATCGCCGGCCTCGTGCCAGATCCTGATCGGGTGCCGGGCCGTCGCCAGCAGCGTGCCGGCCTCGTCAAACACCCCTGCCCGCGTGCTGGTGGTCCCCACGTCGACGCCGATATACGCTCGCGGCATTGTCGCTCCCGGTCGCTCTCGTCAGTTTTGACGCAAGCCTACCAGCAAGTGTAGCCGCCATCCACCAGCACGATGCTTCCGGTCATCAGGCTCGCGGCCTCCGAGGCGAGGAACAGCACGACGGAGGCGATCTCCTCGACCTGCCCCATCCGCGCCATCGGGGTTCCGCCGATCCAGGCGTCGTACATTCTCGGATTGCTCTTCACGAAGGCGTTGAGCGGCGTCTCGATATAGGTCGGCGCCACCGCGTTGACGCGAACCCCGCGCGCGCCCCATTCCGCGGCGAGCGACTTGGTCAGATGGTGCACGCCGGCCTTGGACGCATTGTAGAAGCACTGCTCCTGCGGCTTGTTGACGATGAAGCCGGACATCGAGCCGACATTGACGATGGCGCCGCTTTGCGCCTTCAGCATGTGCTTGCCGAACTCGCGGCAGCACCAGAAGGTGCCGTTGAGGTTGACGTCGATGACGTTGAGCCAGTGTTCGTCGGTCACGGTCTCCGCCGGCGTCTCGCTGCGGGCGATGCCGGCATTGTTGACGAGGATGTCGACCCTGCCGTGGCGGGCGACGAGGTCATTGGCCACCTCGGCGACGCGCTTGGTGTCGGTCACGTCCATGACCGCCGTCTCCACGTCGAACCCCTTCGCCTTCAGGCCGGCCTTGGCGCTGTCGGCGACCTTGCTGTCGCGGTCGCCGATCACGACCCTGGCGCCGGCCTCGGCCAGCGCCTCGGCGCAGGCGAGCCCAATGCCCTGCCCGCCGCCGGTGATGAACGCGGTCTTGCCGTTCAGCTTGAATTTTTCCAGGTACATGTTGGTTTTTCCGTCTCTTGCCGTCTCTTGCCGTCTCTTGCCGTCTCTTGCCGTTTCTTGCCGTTTCTTGCCGTTTCTTGCCGTTTCTTGCCGTTTCTTGTCAGCCGCGAAGAGCGTTGCCGCTCTCGTCGAAGCGGTGAATGCGCGCGGGCTCCGGCACCAGCGACACGTGATCGCCGGCATGCAGGCTCAATTCGCCGATGTAGCGTGCGGTCAGCATGCCAAGCGGGCCCGCATCGACATAAAGGAACGTGTCGCTGCCGAGATGCTCGGCGACCGCGATCGTCCCCTGCCAGCCGCCGGTCCCGTCGCGCTCGATCTTGAGATGCTCCGGCCGCACGCCAATGGTGGCCGCGCCCTGCTGCCTGGCGAGCTCGCCGGTGACGAAGTTCATCTTGGGCGAGCCGATGAAGCCGGCGACGAACAGGTTGGCGGGCTTCTCGTAAAGCTGCAGCGGCGAGCCATATTGCTCGATCTTGCCGCCGTTGAGCACGACGATCTTGTCGGCCATGGTCATGGCCTCGACCTGGTCATGGGTGACGTAGATCGCGGTGGTACCGAGCTGTTTCTGGAGCCGCGTCACCTCGATGCGCATCTGCACGCGGAGCGCGGCGTCGAGATTGGAGAGCGGCTCGTCGAACAGGAACGCCTTGGGCTCGCGCACGATGGCGCGGCCGATCGCGACGCGCTGGCGCTGGCCGCCGGAAAGCTCGCGCGGCTTGCGATCGAGATAGGGCGTGAGATTGAGCGTCGCGGCGGCCGCCTCGACCTTGCGGTTGGTCTCGTCCTTGGAAAGGCCCGCCATCTTCAGCCCGAAGCCGATATTGCCGCGCACGCTCATATGCGGATAGAGCGCGTAGGACTGGAACACCATCGAGAGCCCGCGCTTGGCCGGCGGCGTGTCGACGACGTTCTTGCCGTCGATCAGGATCTTGCCGCCGCTGACGTCCTCAAGCCCGGCGATCAGCCGCAGCAGCGTGGTCTTGCCGCAGCCCGACGGCCCCACGAACACCACGAACGACCCGTCCGCAATGTCGAGATCGGCACCCTTGATGATGTGCACGGGGCCGAAGGATTTCTGCACGTCCTGAAGTGTGATCTGACCCATGATCCGGCAGCCCTTCTTACTTTACCGCGCCGAAGGTGAGCCCGCGCACGAGCTGCTTCTGGCTGAACCAACCGAGGACTAGAATGGGCGCGATCGCCAGCGTCGAGGCCGCCGACAGCTTGGCCCAGAACAGCCCTTCCGGGCTCGAATAGGACGCAATGAACGTGGTGAGCGGCGCAGCGTCCGACGTCGACAAATTGAGCGTCCAGAACGCCTCGTTCCAGGCCAGGATCAGATTGAGCAGCATGGTCGATGCCAGGCCCGGGATCGCCATCGGCGTCAAGACATAGACAAGCTCGCGGCCGATGGTGGCGCCGTCCATGCGCGCGGCTTCGAGGATGTCGCGCGGGATCTCCTTGAAATAGGTGAAGAGCATCCAGATCACGATCGGCAGGTTGCCGAGGCAGAGGATGAAGACGAGCCCGATGCGGGAATCGAGCAGGCCGAAGGACTTGTAGATCAGGTAGATCGGCACGAGCACGCCGACCGGCGGCATCATCTTGGTCGAGAGCATCCAGAGCAGGATATCCTTGGTGCGCTTGGTCGGCGAGAACGCCATCGACCACGCCGCCGGGATCGCGATCAGGAGCGCGATCAGCGTCGAACCGCCGGCGATGATGATCGAGTTCATCGCATGGTGCAGATAGTCGCTGCGCTCCTGCACGGTGACGTAGTTCTCGGTGGTCCAGTGGAAGAACAGGAAGGACGGCGGAATGGCGAAGGCCTCGAGCTCGGTCTTGAAGCTTGCCAGCACCATCCAGAGGATCGGGAAGAAGATCAGGAAGCCGAAGAACCACGCCCCGATCGTCGATATCACCACCCGCTGCGTCGTTTCCTTCCTCGCCATTGTTCAAGCCTCCAGGTTGCGGCCGACGATGCGGACGAGGAAGAACGCAACGATGTTGGCGATCACGACGGCAACCAGGCCGCCCGCCGAGGCGCTGCCGACGTCGAACTGGATCAGCGCCTGCGCATAGATCAGGAACGCGATGTTGGTGGTCTGCAGGCCCGGCCCACCGCCCGTGGTGACGTAGATTTCGGCGAACACCGTCAGCAGGAAGATGGTCTCGATCAGGATCACCACCGTGATCGGACGCGCCATGTGCGGCAGCGTGATGTAGATAAAAGACGAGAGCGCGCTTGCACCGTCCATCTCGGCGGCTTCCTTCTGCTCCTCGTCGAGCGATTGCAAAGCGGTCAGCAAAATCAGCGTCGCGAACGGCAGCCATTGCCAGGCCACGATCAGGATCACCGCGAGCAGCGGCGCGTCGGTGAACCAGTCGATCGGCGTCAGCCCGACAAGCTTGGCGAGCCAGGCGAACAAGCCGGACACCGGATGCATCAACAGGTTCTTCCAGACCAGCGCGCTCACCGTCGGCATCACGAAGAACGGCGCGATCACCATCAGCCGCACGATGTTGCGGCCGATCACCGGCTGGTCCATCAACAGCGCCAGCGGAATGCCGAGCACGATGGTCAGCGCCAGCACCGAGCCGACCAGCACCAGGGTGTTCTGGAGCGAAGCCAGGAAGGCAGGATCGGTGAGGAAGTAACGGAAATTCTCAAGCCCGACGAACGCCTCGGAGCCGGGATCGAGCAGGCTGTAATGCAGCGTCGAGAAATAGAGCGTCAGCGCGAGCGGGACGATCATCCAGATGAACAGGAGCCCGACGGCCGGGGTCAGGAGCGCGCGCGCCAGAAACTGCGTCTGCCGGGTTGCCATCCCTGACTTCTCCTCTTGGGGAAGAAGGCGGCCATCCACCGGGGCTGGGCTGGTGGATGGCCGCCAGTTTGAGCTCAGGAGGGAGAGCTCGGGTTCACTTGATGTAGCCGGCGCGCTTCATCTCGCGCTCGGTCACGGATTGCGCCGCGGTGAGTGCGGCATCGACTGTCGTCGAGCCCGCGAGCGCTGCGGAGAACTGCTGGCCCACCTGGGTGCCAATGCCCTGGAATTCGGGGATCGCCGCGTATTGCACGCCGACATAGGGCACGGGTTTCACCGTCGGCTTGTTCGGATCGGCCGCGTCGATCGAGGCCAGCGTCAGCTTCGCGAACGGCGCGACCTTCAGATATTCAGGGTTCTGGTAGAGCGAGGTGCGCGTGCCTGGCGGCACATTGGCCCAGCCCTCCTTCGCCGCCACGATCTTGGTGTAGTCTTTGCTGGTCGCCCAGGCGATGAACTTCTCGGCGACGTCCGACTTCTTCGAGCCGGCAGGGATCGCGAGACTCCACGCCCACAGCCAGTTGGCGTTCTTGCCGAGCCCGGTGTTGGGCGCCAGCGCGAAGCCGACCTTGTCGGCGACCCTGGACTCCTTGGGATTGGTGACGAAGGACGCCGCGACCGTCGCGTCGATCCACATTGCGCATTTGCCGGCGTTGAACAGCGCCAGGTTCTCGTTGAAGCCGTTGGAGCTCGCGCCGGGAGGGCCGGCTTCCTTCATCAGATTGACGTAGGTCGTCAGCGTCGTCTTCCATTCCGGCGTGTTGAACTGCGGCTCCCACTTCTCGTCGAACCAGCGCGCGCCGTAGGAATTGGCCATCGCCGAGAGGAACGCCATGTTTTCGCCCCAGCCGGCCTTGCCGCGCAGGCAGATGCCGTAGGTGCCGCCGTTCTTGTCGGTGAGCTTCTTGGCCGCGTCGATCACGAAATCCCAGGTCGGCTTTTCCGGCATCTTCAGGCCGGCCTTGTCGAACAGGTCGGTGCGGTACATCACCATCGAGCTCTCGCCGTAGAAGGGCGCGGCGTAGAGCTTGCCGTCGACGGAGACCGCATCCTTGATCTTGGGCAGGAGGTCGGCGACGTCGTAATCGGCGCCGAGATTGGCGAGCGGCACCAGCCAGCCCTTCTTGGCCCAGATCGGCACCTCGTAGGTGCCGATGGTGAGCACGTCGAACTGGCCACCCTTGGTGGCGATGTCGGTGGTGACGCGCTGGCGCAGCACGTTCTCTTCCAGCGTCACCCATTTGACGGTGATGTCAGGGTTCTGCTTGGTGAATTCACCGGTCAACCCCTGCATGCGGATCATGTCGCCGTTGTTCACGGTGGCGATCGTCAGGGTGGTTTCGGCCATCGCGGGGACGGCCAGCAGCACAGACGCGCCGCAGACGGCGCCGAGGACGTATTTCACGGTGACCTCCCTCAAACTCGCGTTTTGAGCATATGCTCATGCGTTGAGCGTATGTTCACCTCACGGGCGGAGGATTGTCAAGCAGGCGCGCGGGCGTTTTGGCAACTTATGAGTGCTGCGGTGCGGGAGATGAGCCGAGCGATCGCCTCGCACTCAGTGTCATGCCCCGCGAATGCGGGGCATCCAGTACGCCATGTCGTCTATTGGTTTGCCCCAAGAGAAGCCGCGGCGTACTGGATCGTCCGCCTGCGCGGACGATGACACCGATGTAGGTGGAGAGACCATTCGCCTCGCTGACGCTGGAAGCGCTACCCCGCCTCAGCGCTCCAAAATCGCCCTTGCGGTCGCCTCGTCCGTGATCAGGCCGTTGATCAGGCCTCCGCTCAACGCCGCCGCGATCGCCGGGACCTTGGCGGCGCCGACCGCGGCGCCGATGGTCGTGGTCTTGGCCGGCACTTCCGGGGGAATGCTGGTGAGGCGCTTGTTGGTGCCGGCCTTGAGCATGCGGCCCTTGGCGTCATAGGCCCAGCCGGTGATCTCGCCGATCGCCCCCAGGCGCATCATCTCGAACAACTCGTCGCGGGTGACGAAGCCGTCGACGTGGACCTGCGCCTTCTGGTCCATCTGGCCGATGCCGACAAGGCGTAGATCGGCCTTGGCCGCGACCGCCTTCACCTTCGCGATCGGCTCGATGCGCACCATCTTGTTGCGCTCGTCCTCCGACGACATCAGGAACGGCAGCGGCATCGGGTAGTGCCGCGCGCCGGTGCGGTCGGCGAGCCGGCCGACGGTGTCGTAGAAGCTTGCCGAACCGTCGGCGGAGATGTTGCCGACCAGCGAGACGATCTGGTGATTGGGCCGGTCGATCGGCGTGACGCGCTCGACCGCTGCGCGCACCGCCCGCCCCGTGCCGAGCGCGACGATGACGGGCGTCTCCGAGCGCAGCGTGGAGTCGAGCAGATTGGCGCAGCGCTCGGCAATGCCAGCGGTCGCCTGCGGCGCGGCGGGATCTTCCGGCACCACCTCGCAATGGACGAGATCGAACCGCTGCTTCAGGCGCGCCGCCAATTCCATGCAGGCGGCGATGGGATGTTCGAGCCGGAAGGTGATGAGACGCTCGGCAAGGCAGAGCGAGACCAGCCGCTGCGCCGAGGCGCGCGAGACCTGGAGCATCTTCGCGATCTCGTCCTGGGTGTGGCCGGCGATGAAATAGAGCCAGCCGGCCCGCGCGGCGTCGTCGAGTCTCGATTTGTCGTTCTCGGCGGCCATGGCTGAAATCACGCCTCCCAGAAATCGCTCATGCGCGCGAAGACCCGATCGGCCCCGGCGGCGGACAATATAGCGCGGCCGTCGCGGCCGCGATAATGGCTGCCGCCGACAAATCCCCAGACGGTCATGCCGGCCGCCTTGCCCGCCTGCACGCCGCTGACGCTGTCCTCGATCACCAGCGCGCGCGCGGGCTCCGCGCCCATCTGCGCCGCCGCGTGGAGGAAGAGATCGGGCGCCGGCTTGCCGTGCCTGACCATCTGCGCAGTGTAGAGCCGCCCGCCGAAATGCGCCCGAAGATCGGTGACATCGAGCGAAAGCGAGACGCGGTCGATGTCGCTGGACGAGGCCACGCAGAACGGCGTGGTGAGTTTGGAGATCACCGCCCTGACCCCGGGGATCGGCTCGAGCGCGGCGGCAAACGTCTCCAGCACGCGCGACTTCAGGCGCGGCAGAAAGCCATCCGGCACGACCTGCCCGAGATCACGGTAATGCTGCTCGATCGCCTTGGTGCTGCGTCCAAGAAACAGCTCGAGCGCCTGCTCTTCGCTGAGTGCGAAGCCGAACTCGGCCAGCACCTCGGACAGGCACCGGCAGCTCAATAGCTCGCTGTCGACGAGCACGCCGTCGCAATCGAAGATGATGAGATCGGGTTTCGGCCGACTTTGGTCCATCCGGCCATTCGATCATATACCCATCAAGTGAGCAATAGCTCACCTGAGCATGGTGGCTCAGGCAGGTAATCGCATCTCTTGCGAGTGCGTGGAACATGGAAGCCTCCACATCGTCATGGCCGGGCTTAACGGCCCCCTTATGCGGTCGTGCTTGCGTCGCCGGGCTTTGCTCCGTCAATGCGCCACCTGCCGGTAAATCGCCGGCAGCGCCGCGGGCAAGCGCTTGATGTTGCCGACGATCGCATAGCCGCCGCGCCCGAACAGCGTCGGAAAGTAGGACTGCGCGGTCGCATCGACCGTCACGCCGAAGACCGCGATGCCGAGCCGGCGCGCTTCCTGCACGGATTTGCGGGTGTCCTCGACCGCAAAGCGCCCCTCATAGTGATCGACGTCGTTAGGCTTGCCGTCGGTGAGGACGAGCAGCAGCTTCTTGCGCTGCGGCTGGCGCGCAAGCTCGGCCGAGGCGTGACGCACCGCTGCGCCGATCCGCGTGTAGTAACCGGGCTTGAGCGCGCCGATGCGGCGCTCCACTGCGCCGCTCATCGACTCGCCGAACGCCTTGATCGTTTCGAGCCGCACCCAGGACCGCCGGCGCGAGGTGAAGGTGAGGATGCTGTGGTGGTCACCGCAGGCCGACAGCCCGTGCGCGAGCACGAGCAGCGCCTCCTTCTCGACGTCGATCACCCGATAGCCATCAACCCACGCGTCCGTCGAGAGCGAGACGTCGACCAGCAGGGTCACTGCGAGATCGTGCCCTTGCGGCCGCATGGCCATGTGGACGCGATCAAGACCGGCGCCATTGCCGCCAGCACGAAGATCGCACCGCGCGCGCACGAGTGCGTCAAGGTCGAGATCATGGCCATCAGCTTGCGCGCGCATCAATTCGTGACGCGGTCGCAAGATTTCGAAGCGGCGGCGCACCTGGCGGATGTGCCGGCGCATGGTCTCATCAGGCGTCCAACTCTCGCCGGTCTCGGAGGCAGCGCCGGCGAGCACGCGGCAATGATCGGGCAGATAGGAGCTGCTGCGATAATCCCATTCGGGATAGGTCAAATCCGCATTCAAGCGCGAGGCATCGAGGGCTTCCGGCGGCAAGTCGAGATCGAATTTGAAACGGCTCGCCGGCTTGCCGCTGCGGCGGCTAAGCGTGATCTCCTCGAGGTCGTCGGCCGCCTTCTGCGCATCTTCGTCCTCGCTGTCGTCGGCCGGACGGTCGACATTGACCATCTCGGCCATCGCGAGGATCTTCTCGAAGCGGTTGAGCACGAAGGGATCGCGGCGGTTGGCATTGTCCTCGCGCTCACGCTCGGCAAAGCGCTTGCGATTGTCCTTGGCCGCGGGCTCCGCGCCATCAGCGCACTCGTCCTCGCCTGCATGCGCGGGCGACAGCTCGCGGGTCCAGCAATCGCCCCAGAGCGGGCACGGCAGGATCGAACGATAGCCCGGCGGCGCTCTGTCCGGCAGCGGCTCCGTTCCCATCATCGCCGGCCACAATTTGCCCGCGGGCGCAGGTCCCGCTCCGAGCAGGGCGAGAACGATCTGCTCGACCTCCTGCTCGATGCGCGGCAAGGGACGCCGCGGCCGGGCCCCGGCGGTGGCCGCGGCAAGCCGCGCATAGTCGGCGACGAGCCCGGGAAACTGCGTGAGCACAAAGACCGCCGTCTCGGCGGCCCGGCGCAGCACCAGCAGATCGCGCCGGAGCGGGTCGGTCTCCACGATCGTCTCGATCGGTGCGACCGCGAACCATGCCGCGAGCCAGCGATAGAGAGATGCGTTCAGTTCACGGTCGGGAAAGATCGCGATGCGATCGGGCAGGAAGATGGTTGCGGCGTCGCGGCCCGGCTGCTCGAGGCGCTCGTCGCCGAGGCCGATGCGTTGCCGCCAGCCGAGCCGGTGCCCGGACTTGCGGGCGCCGGCGCTTGCGATCTGCACGCCGGCCTCGCCGCCGAGCGCACGGAACATCACCGCGATCCGGCCCCTCACCTCCGCAAGCGACACCGCGTGCTCGGCGTGAACCGGATAGCTCGCAGTGCCGCCGACCATCCGGTGCCAGGCACGGCCGACGGTCTCCTCCAGTTCGAGAAAGTCGAGCATCGGACCGGCCTCACCCGATCACGGCGCGCGCGACGTCGAGCAGCGCGGCCTTGACGTCGGCGTCGTCGGTCAAGGGCTCGATCATGCCGGCCAGCACGGCATCGGCAATCGACGCGCCTGCGGCAATCAGGGTGGCGCAATAGACGACGAGGCGGGTCGAGACGCCCTCCTCCAGATCGTGCCCCCTGAGCGCGCGCAGCCGGCCGGCAAGCGCGACCAGCGGCCGCACGCGATCCGGCGGCAGTCCGCTCTCGGCGGACACCACCGCGATTTCCTGCTCGGGCGGCAGGAAACCGAACTCGATGGCGACGAAGCGCTGCCGCGTCGAGGGCTTCAGCGCCTTGAGCAGCGTTTGGTAGCCGGGATTATAGGACACGACGAGCATGAAGCTCTTCGGTGCCGTGAGCTCCTCGCCGGTACGCTCCAGCGGCAGGATGCGGCGATCGTCGGTGAGCGGATGCAGCACCACGGTGACGTCCTTGCGGGCTTCCACCACCTCGTCGAGATAGCAGACGCCGCCCTCGCGCACCGCGCGCGTCAGCGGACCGTCGGTCCATACGGTATCGCCGCCCCTCAGGAGGTAGCGGCCGGTGAGATCGGCGGCGGTGAGATCGTCGTGGCAGGCGACGGTGTGGAGCGGCAGTCCGAGCCGCGCCGCCATATGCGCGACGAAGCGCGTCTTGCCGCAACCGGTCGGTCCCTTCAGCAGGACCGGGAGCTGATGCCGCCAGGCGTGCTCGAACAACGCGCATTCGTTGCCGGTTGCGACATAGGCCGGCAGCGCGGGCGCCGAGGTCACCGTGTGAAGGGCAGGTTTCATGATGTCTCTCCGGACTTTCCAGGAAGCAGGGGGCCGCGGCGAACCGCGGCCGCCATTTGCGTTTACTCAGCCGGCTGCAGCGCGGCAGGCATGGCCGCCTGCTTCTCGCGGCCCGGCACCAGCACGGCCCAGACGAACATCAGCGCGGAGATCGCCACGAACACGCCGGAGCCGAGCCGGACCCAGTAGAACACCGCGATCTGATCCTGCACGTCCATGTAGCCCTGGCCGAGCACGCGCTGGAGATGGACCTGGACCACGCCGGCGAAGGTCAGCGCGAAGGTCATCACCATCATGGCCGTGCACATGATCCAGAAGCTGGTCATGCTGAGCCACTGGTTGTAGGGCGCGCGTCCCTTGAGCTGCGGGATCGCATAGGCCATCACTGACAGGTTCAGCATCACATAGGCGCCGAAGAAGGCGAGATGGCCGTGCGCGGCGGTGACCTGGGTGCCATGGGTGTAGTAGTTCACCGAGGACAGCGTGTGCAGGAAGCCCCAGACGCCGGCGCCGAGGAACGCCATCACCGAGCAGCCGACCGACCACAGCAGCGCGGCGCGGTTCGGATGCTTGCGGCCGGCCTTCCAGGTCATCTGCACCGTGAAGATCACCATGGTGAAGAACGGCGCGACCTCGAGCGTGGAGAACAGCGAGCCGATCCACTGCCAGTAGCCGGGCGCACCGATCCAGTAGAAGTGATGGCCGGTGCCGAGGATGCCGGAGAACAGCGCGAGGCCGATGATGACGTAGAGCCACTTCTCCACGACTTCGCGGTCGATGCCGTTGAGCTTGATCATCAGATAGGCGAGCACGGAGGCCATGATCAGCTCCCAGACGCCCTCGACCCAGAGGTGGACGACGTACCACCAGTACATCTTGTCGACGGCGAGGTTCGCCGGATTGTAGAAGGCGAACAGGAAGAAGATCGCAACGCCCCACAGGCCGAACAGCAGGATGTTGGTGACCGTGGTCTTGCGGCCCTTGAGCGCCGTCATAGTCACGTTGAACAGGAACATCAGGCAGACCACGACGATGCCGACCTTGATGATGAAGGGCTGCTCGAGGAATTCGCGGCCCTCGTGATAGTGGAAGAGATAGCCGACCACGGCGACGCCGGCCGCGCCGAAGAACATCCAGAACTGGATCTTGGCCAGCAGCGGGCTGTACAGCTCGGTCTCGGTCTCTTCCGGGAGCAGGAAATAGGTCGCGCCCATGAAGCCGATCAGCGACCATACGATCAGCGCGTTGGTGTGGATCATCCTGACGATGTTGAACGGCAGGAGGGTCGACAAGGTGTTGGGCAGGACGTAGATGGTTCCGGCGAGCAGGCCGAACAGGACCTGGGCCAGGAACAGCGTCAGCGCGCCGTAGAAATACAGCATCGCGACTTTCTGGGTTTGGTATTTCATCTCGGGTTTCTCTCTGTCTTGAACGAGGCAAGGCTTGAAAGAGGCTGGCCTTGAAAGAGGCAGGCGCTTTAGCCCGCCTTGTTCGGCGGCCAGTCCTGGCGTTTGATCGTGCTCACCCATTGCAGGAAGTCGGCGAGATCGTTGAGCTCCTGGTCGGTCAGGTTGAACTGCGGCATCTGCCGCCGGCCCTCCGCGCCCGACGGCTGTGACTGCATCCAGGCCTTCAGCGTCTCGCGCGCAGCGGCCGGATCCTCCTTGCCGCCCCAGCGATCCCAGACATTGCCGACCTCGGGGGCGAAATAGGCGCCCTCACCGAGCAAGGTGTGGCAGTTGATGCAGGAGTTCTTCTCCCAGACATGCTTGCCGCGGGCGACCGACGACGTCAGCGTCGAAGCGTCGGTCGAGGTCGTGGCCATGTAGTAATGGCTGTGCGCCGTCAGCCCTATGAAGATGGCGAAGAAAAAAGCCGAGCCGCCGTAGAAGACGTTTCGAGCGGCCGACTTGGTCAGGCGTTCAGCCATTGCCAATCCTTTCCGGTTGATTCCTGTCGAGGTCCGATGCTGCGATTTATTGCCGCTTCGCCCGACCGGTTCTTTGTCAGGGCGCAATGAGCGCGTCAGATCAGGGCGACGATGGCCGACACGGACTAGGCAAACAGCAGGACGATGACGACCCAGGCGCTCACGAGGCCGCGCCAGAGCGCCGGCGCAGCGCGAAGATCGAGGAAATCGAGCACGATCCGGCGGCCCTTGAGCGCGGCGAAGGTCAGCAGCAGGGCGTTGCCGAGCAGCAGACGCGTCACAAGGGATGGCACCAGAACGGTCGCGAGCGCGAGGCCGATCAGCACGATCCATGTGAGGTCGAGACGATCCGGCATCATCAGCGCACCAGATACAGGATCGGAAACATGACGATCCAGAGCAGGTCGACCATGTGCCAGAAGGCGGCCCCCGTCTCGACGCCGATCACCTCCGCCCTCCGGGAAACCAGGGCCAGGATCACGATGCCGAGGCCGACATGCAGGAGATGAAAGCCGGTGAGAAGGAAGTACAGCGTGAAGAAGGGGCTGGTCTCCAGACCGTTTCCCTGCGCGATCTCGCCGCCATATTCGAACAGCTTGATCGCGATGAAGGCGCCGCCAAGGGCCATGGCACCGAACAGCCAGCCGCGCGCGGCCCGCTTGCGCCGTGCCCGTGCGGCCGCGGTCCCGCGGGCTGCGGCCCAGCCGCTGGTCACCAGGACAATTGTGTTGAGCGCGGCGAGATGCGCATCGAGCGTGGCCTGTCCGGCCGCGAACACGGCGGGATGGATGGCGCGGGCGACGATGAAGGCGCCGAGGAACAGGCCGAACGCGGCAAGCTCGCTGAAGATCAGCACCCAGATCATGGGATCACCGGGGAGATCCTCGAGGATGCCCCAGCCGGTTTCCTGTTGTTCGCAATCAGTCGCCGACATCGTCTTTCCGGATCAGGACACCGGACAGACTTAGCTCACCCGTCCCGATCCGAGTTTGTCGGCGGACAAATTACGGGACATGAGATCGCGGTAGAAAACCGCCTCAGCGTTCCAGGGAGTGGCGAACAACGATGAGCGATGCACAAATCGGGCTGATGACGGCAACGCCAATCATCATTGCGTTCGCCATTGCCCTCAGGCGAATGGGCGTGCTGTCGACGGTCGCGACCGTGTCGGCGGTAAGCCTCTCCGTCGCGATCGCGACGGTGCTATTCACGACGCAATAGCGACTGCCGATTTCGGACCGTAGCCCGGATGGAGCGTAGCGTAATCCGGGACGGTCTCACCAAACGGATAGAACCCGGATTGCGCTGCGCTCCATCCGGGCTACTGGCCCCTATCGCCGCTGGTTGTACACGTCGATGCACACGGCTCCCAGCAGCACCAGGCCCTTGATGACCTGCTGATAGTCGATGCCGATGCCGAGGATGGACATGCCGTTGTTCATCACGCCCATGATCATGGCGCCGACCACGGCGCCGCCGACGCGCCCCACTCCGCCATAGGCCGAGGCGCCGCCGATGAAGCAGGCGGCGATGACGTCGAGCTCGAAGCCGAGACCCGCCTTCGGCGTCGCGGTGTTCAGCCGCGCGGCGAAGACGAGGCCGGCGAGCGCGGCGAGCACGCCCATGTTGACGAAGGTGAAGAAGGTCAGCCGCTCGGTCTTGATGCCCGACAGGCTTGCAGCTTTCGCGTTGCCGCCGACTGCGTAGACCTGCCGGCCGATCACGGTGCGGCGGGTGACGAAGCCGTAGAGCGCGATCAGCGCGGTCATGATCACCAGCACGTTGGGCAGGCCGCGATGCGAGGCGATCAGATAGGTGAAATAGAGCACGGCGCAGGCCAGCAGAATGCTCTTGCCGAGGAAGAACGCGTAGGGCTCGACCTCGATGCCGTGCGCCTGCTCGCGCGACCGGCCCTTGGCGCTGGCATAGACGAGGCCGAGCGCCAGCAAGGCACCGATCAGCATAGAGGTCGGATGCAGCGTGCCGGCCTCGGGCAGGATCTCCGGGATGAAGCCTGAGGACAATTTCTGGAAGGTCGCCGGGAACGGCCCTAGCGACTGGCCCTGCAACACTGCAAGCGCAAGGCCCTTGAACACCAGCATGCCCGCCAGTGTCACGATGAAGGACGGGATCTTGAAATAGGCCACCCAATAGCCCTGCGCCGCGCCGATCGCCGCGCCCAGCAGCAGGCAGGCAATGAAGGCCAGCGTGTAGTCGACCTTCCAGGTCACCATCAGCACGGCGGCCACCGCGCCGACGAAGCCCGCGACCGAGCCGACCGAAAGGTCGATATGGCCGGTGACGATCACCAGCAGCATGCCGAGCGCCATGATGACGATGTAGCTGTTCTGGAGCACCAGGTTCGTCAAATTGAGCGGCTGGAGCAGCGTGCCGCCGGTCATGACCTGGAAGAACAGCATGATCGCGATCAGCGACATCAGCATGCCGTAATTGCGCAAATTGTTCTTGATGAAGCTGCCGTGCCGGCGCTCCTCGGGCAGCGAAACCGTCTTGTCGGTCATGGCTGCAATCCTCCCATCTCCGCGGCCTCAGGCACGCCGTTTCCGTTGCTTCTCTGGTTGCGCATGATGGCGCGCATGATCTTCTCCTGCGTCGCCTCGGCGCCCTTGAACTCTCCGACGAAGGCGCCGTCGTTCATGACGCAGATGCGGTCGCAGATGCCGAGCAGCTCGGGCATCTCCGAGGAGATGACCACGACACCGCGGCCGGCCTCCGCTAGCTCGTTGATGATACAGTAAATCTCGTATTTGGCACCGACGTCGATGCCCCTTGTCGGCTCGTCCAGGATCAGCACCTTGGGGTCGGTCATCAGCCATTTCGACAGGACGACCTTCTGCTGGTTGCCGCCGGAGAGCTGGCCGGTCTCCTGGTAGACGTCGGAGCAGCGGATGCGCATGCGGTTGCGATAGTCGCTGGCGACCTTCAGCTCGGCGATGTCGTCGATCACCCTCCCCGGCGCGACCTGGTCGAGGCTGGCGAGCGTGATGTTCTTGCGGACGTCGTCGGCGAGGATCAGGCCGAGCTGCTTGCGGTCCTCGGTGACATAGGCAAGGCCCGCGTCGATCGCGGCGGCGACGCTCGACAGCACGATTTCCCGGCCCTCGAGCCGGATCCGGCCGCTGATATTGGTGCCCCAGGAGCGGCCGAACAGGCTCATGGCGAATTCGGTGCGGCCGGCGCCCATCAGCCCGGCAATGCCGACGACCTCGCCGCGCTTCACGCCGAAATCGACGTTTTTGATCACCTGCCGCTCGGGATGGATGGGGTGATAGACCGACCAGTTCTCAACGTTGAGGACCGGTTCGCCGATCTTTGCGCTACGCTCCGGGAAACGGTGAGCCATATCGCGGTTGACCATGCTGCGGATGATGCGGTCTTCCTGAATCGGCTCGGCATGGCAGTCGATGCTGTCGACGGTCCGGCCGTCGCGCAGCACGGTGATGTGGTCGGCGACCTTGGCGACCTCGTTGAGCTTGTGCGAGATCAGGATCGAGCCGATGCCCTGCTCGCGGAACACCATCAGGCGTTCGAGCAGCGCGGCACTGTCGGCTTCGTTCAGGCTCGCGGTCGGCTCGTCCAGGATCAGCATCCGCACCCGCTTGGACAGCGCCTTGGCGATCTCGACCAGCTGCTGCTTGCCGACGCCGAGATCGGTGATCAGCGTGTCCGGCGATTCCTTGAGGCCGACCTGCGCCAGCAGCTCGCGCGTGCGCCGGTACACCTCGTCGCGATCGATCACGCCGAGTTTTGACGGCGGATGTGACAGAAAGATGTTCTCGGCGATCGACATCAGCGGGATCAGCGCAAGTTCTTGATGAATGATGATGATGCCGAGCGCCTCGGAATCGTTGATATCGCGGAAGTGGCGCTCCTCCCCCTCGAAGATGATGGTGCCCTCGTAGCTGCCGTGCGGATAGACGCCGCTCAGCACCTTCATCAGCGTGGACTTGCCGGCGCCGTTCTCGCCGACGAGCGCGTGGATCTGCCCGGCATGAACCGAGAAGTTGACGTCGCGCAACGCCTGGACGCCGGCAAAACTCTTGCTGACGTTGCGCATCTCCAGCATGGCGGTCATGGCTTCATATCCCATCCGTTACTTCACCTCGCCCCGCTTGCGGGGAGAGCATAGGCCGCTTTCAGCGGCCGTTTCTTAAGAACGCCGAAGCAAAGCTTCGGCTATAGAACGCCGAAGTAAAGCTTCGGCTATGCGCGAAGCGATCGGGTGAGGGGGAGTCTCCGCGAGGGCAGCAATCACCGTCCCCGTGGAGAGCCCCCCTCACCCTGACCCTCTCCCCGCGCGCGGGGAGAGGGGAAAGAGAGAATCCTACTGGAACTGCGCCTTCTTGTAGTAGCCGCTGTCAACCAGGACCTTCTCCCAATTGTCCTTGTAGACCACGACCGGCTTGAGCAGATAGGACGGCACGGTCTTGACGCCGTTCTCGTAGGTCTTGGTGTCGTTGACCGAGACCTGCTTGCCGGCGAGCGCCGCGTCGACCATGTCGGCAGTCACCTTGGCGAGGTCGCGGGTGTCCTTGAAGATGGTCGAATACTGATCGCCGCGCAGCATCGCCTTGATCGAGGGCACCTCGGCGTCCTGGCCCGAGATGACGGGCATCTTCTGGTCGGCACTGCCATAGCCCACGCCCTTCAGCGAGGAGATGATGCCGATCGACAGGCCGTCATAGGGCGACAGCACGGCGTTGACCTTCTTGTTGCCGTAGTAGGCGCTGAGCAGGTTGTCCATGCGGGCCTGCGCGGTGGCGCCGTCCCAGCGCAAGGTCGCGACCTTGTCCATCCCCATCTGGCCGGACACGACGACGAGCTTGCCGCTGTCGATGTACGGCTTCAGCACGCTCATCGCGCCGTTGTAGAAGAAGTAGGCGTTGTTGTCGTCCGGCGAGCCGCCGAACAGCTCGACGTTGAACGGACCCTTGCCGTCCTTGAGGCCGAGGCCCTGCACGAGCGACTCCGCCTGGAGCACGCCGACCTGGAAATTGTCGAAGGTCGCGTAGTAGTCGACGTTCGGCGTGCCGCGGATCAGGCGGTCATAGGCGATCACAGTGATGCCCTTGGCCTTGGCCTGCTTGAGCACGTCGGACAGCGTGGTGCCGTCGATCGCGGCGATCACAAGCGCCTTCGCGCCCTTGGTCACCATGTTCTCGACCTGCGAGAGCTGGTTCGGAATGTCGTCCTCGGCGTATTGCAGGTCGGTGTTGTAGCCGCGCTCCTTCAGCACCTTGACCATGTTGTTGCCGTCGTCGATCCAGCGCGCCGACGATTTGGTCGGCATGGCGATGCCGACGGTCGCCTTGTCCTGCGCGGAGGCGGGAACGCCTGCGGCCATCGTCGCAGCGCCGGCCAGCGCCAGCGCGAGGATTGTCGTCTTCAGTTTCAGCATGCTTCACTCCCTTAAGGTGTCAGACTGTTTCTTCGGTCGTAGCGAACGTCGGTCGAGTGCGTGGGGTCCTCCTATGCGAGCTTGACGTCGGGCTCCGCGCGACCATGCGCGGAGGCCTTCAGCAGAAAGGTGCAGCCGGCTTGCGGATCGGCGGCGCGCGCCGCCGCATCCATATCCTGCCAGGCCGAGGTAACGAGGAGACGCGACAGGTCGGGGCCGACGAAGGCCGGGCAACTCGCCTGCTTGGCCGGCACGCTCAGTGAGCGCAGCCGCTCGCCCTGCGGGCTGTAGACGTCGATACGGCTCGCGCCCCAGCAGGCATTCCAGATCTGCCCGTCGGCGTCGCACACCGAGCCGTCGAGACCGCCGATGCCGGTGTGGCGCAGCAGCACCTCCGGCTCGCCGCGCGGCAGGCCGGTAGCGGGATTGAGCGGGACGGCATAGAGCACCGCGCGCGCGGTGTCGGTGAAGTAGCCGGTGGCGCCATCCGGCGAGAAGCAGATCGAATTGGGAATGCTGATGCCCGGAAACAGCGTCGAGATCTTGCCGCGGTGAAGCGCGTAGATCGCGCCCGCGCCCCGCTCAGCCTTCTTGCCCATGGTGCCGATCCAGAACGTGCCGGACTGGTGCACGCGGCAATCATTGGAGCGCGTGGTGGGATTGTCCGCTTCGAGCGGACAGAACAGCGTCATCGCACCGTCGGCGAGTGCGCGGATGTAGAGGCCATCCTCCGCGACGACCAACTGCCGCTCGGCATCGATGCGTCCGAGCGCGCTCGCCATCCGGCCGAGCGCGTGGACGCGGATCGCGCCACTGCCGAGATGCGCCTCGAACAGGCGTCCTTCACGGATGTCGAACCACCAGGCGGTATCGGTGGTCAGATCATAGGTCGGCCCTTCGCCGAGATGACACTGCTCGGCAGAGAGAACGGTGGTCGGCACTTCTTCCATCATGACGCCCTCGCGGCAAAGCGATAGACAGTGTGATGCCGGTAGATTCCGCCGGGATCGAGACGCGGGCTCGGAAAATCCGGCCGGTTCGGCGCATCAGGCCAGATATGCGGCTCCAGGCACATGGCGTCCGATTGCCGGATCAGCTTGCCGCCCTTGCCCGAGATCGTGCCGTCGAGATAGTTGCCGGAATAGACCTGGATGCCGGGCTGATTGGTGAACAGCTCCATGATACGTCCCGAACGCGGGGCTTCCAGCCGTGCCGCAAGCGCGAGCTTGCCGTCGCGGCCGAGGCAGTAGGTGTGGTCGTAGCCCCTGCCGCTCTGCAATTGCCGATCGTTTTCGCGGATGCGCTCGCCGACGGTATGCGGGTTGCGGAAGTCGAACGGCGTGCCGGCCACCGCGCGCGGCGGCTCCGGCAACGGAATGGCGGTGGGATCGATCGCGAGGAAATGCTCGGCAGCGACCGTCAGCTTATGGTCGAGAATGGGCGTGCCTGATGTCGCGCCTTCCAGATTGAAGAAGCTGTGGTTGGTCAAATTGACGATGGTCGGCCGGTCCGTCCGCGCCTCCATCATCAGCGACAGCTCGGCCGGGCCGGTGATACGATAGGTCAGGCGCACATCGAGCCGGCCCGGATAGTTCTCCTCGCCGTGGGGGCTCGTATAGGTGAGCGTCACTGCGGGCTCGGCGCCCTCGTCGATCCCGGCGATCTCCCAGAGCTTGCGGTCGAAGCCGTCGAGGCCGCCATGCAGCGCATTCGGGCCATTGTTGACGGGGAGCTGCACCGTCTCGCCATCGAGCGAGAACCGTCCCTTGGCGATACGGTTGGCGTAGCGGCCGACGGTGGCGCCCAGGAATTTTCGTTCGGCGAGGTAGCCGGCGAAGGCATCATGCCCGAGCACGACATCGTCATAGCCGCCTTTGGCGTCCGGCGCGATCAGCGCCTGGATCACCGCGCCATGGGTGATGATGCGGGCCTCAAAGCCGCCCTCCCCGCGCAGCACGATGCGCTCGACATTGCGGCCGTCCGGCAGCGTTCCGAAAATGTCTTTTGTGATTTTCGAGCCAGCCATGTTCAGTCCACAAAAGGTTCGACGATCGTGCGCCTGCCGAGCAGGAAGGCGTCGGCGACGAGACGCAGCGGCGCCAGATCGACATCGCTTGCGCCGGTTGCCGCAAGCGCGACAAAGCGCCGGTAGAGCTCGCAATATTCCTGATCGGGCGCCTCGGCAATGGCCTTGCCGTCGACAGCCATCCGACGCCCGCCGCCGGACAAGGTCATCCGGCCCTGGTCGGTTTCCACGACGATATCCCAGCTCTGCGGCCCGGTCTGGCGGAAATCGAATTCGGCGGTGATGGGCAGGCCGTTGATGTCAGTCAGATTCAGGTTCGCGGCAATCGGCGCCTGGCAGTTGGCGGGAAAGGCAAGATCCGCCGCGGTGACGAACACCGGCTTCGGCAGGATGCGGGTCAGGATCGACAGCGCATTGATGCCTGGATCGAACACGCCGAGCCCGCCCGGCTCCCAGATCCAGGCCTGGCCGGGATGCCAGACGCGGACGTCTTCCTTCCAGTTGATGTGCACGGACTTGATCCGGCGCGTCGCCAGCCATTCGCGGGCCGGCTCGACCGCCGGCGCATGGCGCGAATGCCAGGTCGCAAACAGCGTGCACTTGGCATCGGCCGCCATGGCAATCAGCGGGTCCAGCTCGGCAACGCCGGTGCCCGGCGGCTTTTCCAGCATGACGTGCTTGCCGGCGGCGAGCGCTGCGGCGGCCTGGGCGCGCCGCACCTGCGGCGGCGTGCAGAGCGAGACCGCGTCGATCGCCGGGCCCTTCTCCAGCAGCTCCTCGATGGTCGCAAAGTGCGGCAGCTGCGGCAGCGAGGCATTGCGGCTGGCAACGGCCGCGAGCGTCGCGCCCGGTACCGCTGCGATCGCGCCGACATGCTGGTCGCGCGCGATCTTGCCGAAGCCGACGATGGCGATGCGAAGGTCGGTCACGCTTATTCTCCAGTATCCGCTGATGGCAGCGCATCGGCCGGGGCGGTCTCGATCACCGTATCCTCGTGGCGGTGCATGCCGTTGTGAATGACATAGATCATGGCCTCCGATGCCGCCTCGGCATCGCCGGCCTCGATCGCGTCGACGATCTTCTGATGCCAGAGCAGCACGGTGTCGCGGTCCTCCGGCTCGACCGGCGCGCTGAGCAGAAAGGAGGCGCGAAGAGCGGCCTCGATGACATGCCCGATCGAGCGCATGAACAGATTGCCGGAGGCCCGCGCCACGGCAACGTGGAGCGCGAGGTCGGCATCGGCAAAGCCCACCGAGTCGGAGGCTTCACGGCGCATGCGCTCCATGCTGCGCCGGAGCTCGACGAGGTCCTCCTCGGACCGCTGCTTCGCTGCGAGCTCGGCCGCGCGCGGCTCGACCGCCAGACGGATCTCGGCGAGGTCGTTGAGGAAACGCTTGTCGATGCCGGCGTCGAGATGCCAGGCCAGCACGTCGGCGTCGAACATGTTCCAGGCCGCGCGCTCGCGCACGACGGTGCCGACCCGCGCCTTGGTGGTGAGCAGGCCCTTGGCCACCAGCGTCTTCACGCTCTCCCGCAGCACCGGCCGCGACACGCCGAACATCGCGATCATCTCGGCATCACCCGGCAGGCGTGTCCCCTCCGCGTAGCGCCCGGCGATGATGTCGACGCCGATCGAGCGGGCCACTTCCGCGTGGTTGGAGTGAGCCCGGCGCGTCGGGATGACGACGATGCGCGAGGTCATGTGGCAGCTCCCGCGCGTTTGGCCACGGGCCGGCGCGCAAGCGCAACCAGCCCCTGCTGCAAGGCAATGAAGGCGAACAGCAATACGCCGGTCGCAATCTTGGTCCACCAGCTCGACAGCGTGCCGTCGAAATTGATGTAGGTCTGGATCAGGCCCTGGATCAGCACGCCAAGGAAGGTGCCGATCACAGAGCCCTGCCCGCCCGTGAGCAGCGTGCCGCCGATCACGACGGCGGCGATGGTGTCGAGCTCGACGCCGACGGCGGAGAGCGAGTAGCCGGCGCTGGTGTAGAACGAGAACACGATGCCGGCGATTCCTGCGAGCAGGCTCGACAGCATGTAGATCTTCACCGTCATCTTGCCCACGGCGACACCCATCAGGCTCGCGGTCGTCCGGCTGCCGCCGAGCGCATAGACATTGGCACCGAACCGGGTGAGATGCAGCAGCAAGGCGCCGCCGATCACGATCACAAGCATGATGATCGCGATCGCCGTCAGCCGCCCGCCGCCGGGCATGCGCAGCGCGAAGTCCGACACGGTGGAGTAGACCGGCGCGGTGATCGGCACCGATTCCGTCGAGAGCAGGAAGCTCGCGCCGCGGGCCAGGAACATCCCGGCCAGCGTCACGATGAACGGCGGCAGGTCGAAGACATGAATGACCGCGCCCATCGCCGCGCCGAACGCCGCCGAGAGCGCGAGGATGGCGACGAAGGCGACCAGCGGCGGCACGCCCCAGCGCTCGATCGCCAGCGCGACGAAGACGGTGGTGAAGCCGATCACCGAGCCGACCGACAGGTCGATGCCGCCGGAGATGATGACGAAGGTCATCCCGGTCGCGACGATGCCGAGGAAGGCGTTGTCGGTGAGGAGATTGCCGACCACGCGGGTGGAGGCGATGTTGGGGAATTGCATGGCGCAGAGCGCGAAGCCCGCGACGAGCACGATGGCCGTGATCAGGACGGGCGGCAGGCCTTTCATGCTTTCGTCCTCCGCAGCCGCGCAGCGATACCGGCAAGTCCCGAGAATTTCGGAGATTGCAGCAGCAGAACAGCGAGCACAACCACCGCCTTGACCAGCAGGTTGAATTCCGGCGGATAGCCTGACAGCAGGATTCCGGTGTTCATGGTCTGGATGATCAGCGCCCCCAGCACCGCGAGCACAAGACTGAAGCGGCCGCCGAACAGAGACGTGCCGCCGATCACCACGGCCAGGATGGCGTCGAGCTCGAGCCAGAGGCCGGCATTGTTGGCATCCGCCCCCATGATGTCGGCCGCGGCGATCACGCCGGCCAGTGCGGCGCAGACGCCGCACCAGACATAGACCGACAGGATCATCGCCCGCGTGCCGACGCCGGCAAGCTCGCTCGCCCGCGCATTGCCGCCGGTCGCCTCGATCAGGAGCCCGAGCGCGGAACCGCGCACCACCGCGCCGGTGAGGATCAGCATGCCCAAGGCGATCGCGACCGGAACCGGCAGGCCGAGGATGGCGCCGTTGCCGAGCCAGACCAGGTCGGGCGAGGAAAACGTCACGATACGCCCTTCGGTGATGAGCTGGGCGATGCCCCGCCCCGCCACCATCAGGATCAACGTCGCCACGATCGGCTGCATGCCGAGCACGGCGACGAGAAATCCGTTCCACAAGCCGCAGACGAGGCCGGCGCCAAGCGAGGCCGCCAGCACGACCGGAAGCCCGTGACTGTCAGCGAGGCTGGCCGCAATTGCGCCCGAGATCGCCATGATTGCGCCGACCGAGAGGTCGATGCCGCGCGTCGCGATCACCAGCACCATGCCGAGCGAGAGCAGCGCCACCGGCGTGCCGCGGTTGAGCACGTCGATCAGGCTGCCGAACAGACGGCCGTCCTGGAGGCGCAAGTCGAAGAATTGCGGCGACACCACGCGGTCGACCGCGAGGATGACGATCAATGCGAGGATCTGGGCAAGGCCGCGGCGCGGCAGCAGCGCTGTCATGCCCGCCCCTCATGCGCGATGGCGGCGCCGTCGGCCGCGATGGCCGCGAGAATGTTGCCGACATCGATCGCCTCGCCCGCGAGCTCCTCGATATGGGCGCGGTCGCGCAGCACCACGACCCGATCCGAATAGGTCACGATCTCATCCAGCTCCGAGGAGATCACGAGCAGCGAGAGCCCATCGTCACAGAGCTCGCGGATCAGGCGGATGATCTCGGCATGCGCGCCGACGTCGATGCCGCGGGTCGGCTCGTCCAGCACCAGCAGCCGCGGCGAGGTCGCGAGCCAGCGCGCCAGCAGCACCTTTTGCTGGTTGCCGCCGGAGAGCAGGCCCACGGGGCGTTCCGGATCGGGCGGACGGATGTCCAGCATCTTGACGTAGCGGCGCGCGATCTCGTCCTGCTCGCGGCGCGACAGCGGGCGATGCAGCCCGCGCTTGGCCTGGAGCGCCAGCACGATGTTCTCGCGCACGCTGAGCTCGGCGACGATGCCGTCGGTCTTGCGTTCCTCCGGGCAATAGCCAAAGCCGTGGCGCACGCCGTCGCGCGGCGAGTGCAGCCGCACGGGCGCGCCTTCCACCTTCGCCTGCCCGCGATCGGCGCGCTCGGCGCCAAACACCAGCCGCGCCGTCTCGGTGCGGCCCGAGCCGAGCAGGCCGGCGAGGCCGACGACCTCGCCATGACGCAGCTCGAGATTGAACGGCGCGACATAGCCGGATTTGCCGTAATTCTCGAAGCTCGCGCAGATCTCGCGCGCCTGATGCTCGCGCGTCGCCGCCCGCGCACTGGTGGTCTCCGCAAGCTCGCGGCCGAGCATCATGCGGATCAATTCGATCCGCGGCAGCGACGCGGTCTCGCGCTCGCCGACCAGCCGGCCGTTGCGCAGCACGGTGATGCGGTCGGAGATCTCGTAGACCTGGTCGAGGAAGTGGCTGACAAAGACGATGCCGATGCCGCGCCCCGCGAGCTGGCGCATGATGCCGAAGAGGATCTCGACCTCGTGACGGTCGAGGCTCGCGGTCGGCTCGTCCAGGATCAGCACGCGCGCGGACAGATCGACGGCGCGCGCGATCGCGGTGACGTGCTGCACGGCGACGGAATAGCTGCCGAGCGGCGCTGATACGTCGATGTCGAGGCCGAAGTCGGCGAGCAGCGTCCTGGCGCGGCGGCGCATCTCGCCGTCGCGCACCATGCCGAAGCGCATCGGCTGGCGGTCGAGAAACAGGTTCTGCGCCACCGAGAGGTTCGGAAGCAGATTGACCTCCTGGTAGACGGTGGCGATGCCGGCCTGAAGCGCGGCTTTGGCCGAGCGCGGCGCAACCTCCTCGCCGCCGAGCCGGACGATGCCGGCATCGCGCGGGAATACACCGGTGACGACCTTGATCAGCGTGGACTTGCCAGCGCCGTTCTCCCCGAGCAGCGCATGGATCTCGCCGGCGCGAAGCGTGAAGTCGACCTCCTGCAACGCACGCACAGCACCGAAGCTCTTGCTGATCCCGCGCACCTCCAGAAGGGGCGAGGCAGGATCGGGGCCGCTCTCCATAGCAACGTCACTCCCACCGGCGCCCGCTGATGACGCGGACACCCAGCCTATTCGTTCGCGCAGCGGTTTCGAAGGGGGGCGCCGGACCACGGGGAGCGGCCCGGCGCGGCACCCGCCTCAATAACCGAGGCCCTTCTTGCTGTCGTAGATCTTCTGCGGATCGTCGGCTGCTGTATAGAGCTTGGACTCGGTCTGGATCCACTTCGGCGGAACGGTGCCCTTGTCCTTGAAGGCCGCGATGGCATCGAGTGCGGGGCCCGCCATGTTCGGCGTCAGCTCGACCGTGGCATTGGCTTCGCCGGCGGCCATGGCCTTGAAGATATCGGGGACCGCGTCGATCGAGACGGTGAGGATCTCCTTGCCGGGCTTGAGGCCGGCTTCCTTCATCGCCTGGATCGCACCGACCATCATGTCGTCGTTATGCGCATAGACCGCGCAGATCGACTTGCCGCCGCCTTCAGCCTTGATGAAGCTCTCCATCACCTCCTTGCCCTTGGCGCGGGTGAAGTCGCCGGTCTGGCTGCGCACCACCTTCAGGTTCGCATGCTTGGCGATGGCGGTGTCAAAGCCCTTCTTGCGATTGGCGGCGACGCTCGCGCCGACCGTGCCCTGCAATTCGACGATGCTGCAGGCCTTGCTGCCGACGGTCTTGGCCAGCCAGTCGCCGGCGACCTCACCTTCGTGCACGCTGTCTGACGTCACGGCGGTGAGATAGAGCTCCTTGCCGGAGGGATCGATGTCGCGGTCGAGCAGCACGACCGGGATCTTGGCCTCCTTGGCTTCCTTCAGCACCGAGTCCCAGCCGGTCGAGACGACGGGCGCGAGGAAGATCGCATCGACGTTCTGCGCGATGAAGGAGCGGATCGCCTTGATCTGGTTCTCCTGCTTCTGCTGCGCGTCGGCGATCTTGAGATTGACCTTGCGCTTGGTGGCCTCCTGCTTGGAGACCGAGGTCTCTGCCGCGCGCCAGCCGGATTCCGATCCGATCTGCGAGAAGCCGATGGTGAGCTCGGCGGCCTTCGCCGGCAGCGCGAGCAACAACGCGGCGGTAGCGGTGGCCGCAAAGAGGGCTTTAGGGGTCATCAGGCGTGTCTCCCAAGAGTGATCTTGTGTTTATCTCGGGCGCCGATTGGTAGCATGGCACCCGCAAACCGCCCTTTGCGGGCGGCGGAGGGGACTATTTCACAGAAGATCGGTTCCGACTAGTCATATTATTTTACTATTTGGAGCAAACCACACCTTGGCGGGATGGGGTGGCTCTATGACACGCCCAGCGCGATTTTGTTCTAGCGATGCAACGAGGGGATGAAGGAAATGATGCGGGGGTCGGCTGCGGCCGCACCGTCATGGCCGGGCTTGTCCCNGCCATCCACGCCTCACCCGCGGGACAAAGAACGTGGATGCCCGGGACAAGCCCGGGCATGACGACCTGCTACAAATTCGCGGGCGCGAGTTGAAGTCGGACCAGCGCTAGATCAGCTTCCGCTGCGCGAGGTTCTTCATCAGCGCACTGAAGCCGAAGGTCCAGGGCTCACACTCGTCGCTGGTGCGCATGCGGTTGACGAGCTTGCCGAGCTGGGGCGCGGCGATCGTGACGATGTCGTCGCGCTTGTGGGTGAACCCCTGCCCCGGCGCGTCGCGATCCTTGACCGGCGCGAACATGGTGCCGAGGAACAGCACGAAGCCGTCGGGGTATTGATGGACCTTGCCGATGGTCTGTTCGACGAGGTCGGTCGGATCGCGGCTGATCTTGCTGATCGAGGAATGGCCGTCGAGGACGAAACCGTCCGTCCCCTTCACGTTCAGGCTGATGTCGAGCTTGCGCGCGTCATCGAGCGAAAAACTCTCGTCGAACAAGCGCAGCAGCGGGCCGATCGCGCAGGACGCATTGTTGTCCTTGGCCTTCGACAGCAGCAGCGCCGAACGCCCCTCGAAGTCGCGCAAATTGACATCGTTGCCGAGCGAACCGCCAACGATCCTGCCGCGGCTCGAAACGAACAGCACGAGCTCCGGCTCGGGGTTATTCCAGGTCGACTTCGGATGCAGGCCCGCGTCCATGCCGGTGCCGACCGAGGACAGGGTCGGAGCCTTGGTGAAGACCTCGGCATCGGGGCCAATGCCGACCTCGAGATACTGGCTCCAGGCGTTCTGGTCGATCAGCACCTGCTTCAGATGCATCGCCTGGTCCGAGCCCGGCTTGAGCTTTGACAGATCGTCACCGATCAGCCGCGTCACCTCTTTCCGGATCGCTTCGGCCGAGGCCGGATTGCCCTTGGCCCGCTCCTCGATCACGCGCTCCAGCATCGAGATGGCAAAGGTGACGCCGGCCGCCTTCAGGGTCTGGAGATCGACCGGCGCGAGCAGCCACGGCTTTTTCGGGTCGCGCCCATCGGGGGCCGTATTGGCCACGATGGCGTCGAGATCGCCGATGCGTTCGCCCTTGGTCGCGGCAAGCGCCTTGGCGGGATTGTCCTCCTCGCAGAGCGCGCTGATGGTCGGGAATTTGGCGGTGACGTCGAAGACGCCATCGCTGCGCACGGCCACCACGGCCGGACCATTGACCTGCGGCAGCCAGACGCGGCCGACGAGCGTTCCCCGCGTGCCATCCTCGGGGAGAAGGTCTTTGACAGTCAATGTCGTCATGGCCGGCGTCCTCGCTGTTTCTAAGGACCGGCCGCGTTCACGGCAGCCGATCCCATTGGCGAAGACCAATAAACGTCTGGCAGGGGAAGTCCAGACCGGCGGCGAAGGGCCGCTATGCTCCTGCCCCGCGCCTCTATGCGCCTGCCCGCGCCTTGCGGGCCGCGATCTGCTGAAGCGCCCAACGCGCGTTCTTGCGCACATCAGGGTCGGCATCGTCGGCGATGACGGCCAGGAACGCCTCGCCGTCGGGATGGGCGATCTCGCCGAGCGCGGCGGCCGCTTCCTTCCGCAAATTGGCCTGGTCGTGGTTGATGCAATTGCCGATCGGGCGCACCGCACGCTCGATCTTCATCCTGCCGAGGCTGCGGATCGTCTTCAGCCGCACCTGCCAGAATTCGTCGGCGAGGCAGGCGATCAGTTGGTCGGCCGCGAGCGAACCGTTGACGTTGAGGCCCAGCGTCTCCGCCGCCATCTCGCGCACCATCCAGTCCGCATCCTTCAGCGCGCGCGTGATCGTCTCCGCCGCGGGCTTCATCTGCGAGAACGCCAGCGCGCTGACTGAGGCGCGGCGCACATGGGCGTCGGGATCGTTGATCAGCGCGGTCAGCGCGGGGATGGATTCCTCCAGCTTGAGGAAGCCGATCACGCCGATCGCCTGCACGCGCACGGCGGCATCCGCATCCTGGAGCGCTTCTAGCGCCGGCTTCAGCGTGTCCTTGCAGCGCAGTTCCTTCAGCGCGCGCAGCGCGCCCATGCGGACGAAGGCGTGGGCATGCTTGACCAGCGGCAGGATGATCTCGGCACAGGCCGGATCCTTGAACTCGGCCATGCTGTCGGCGGCGGCCGATGCGACGATTCTCTCAGGATCGACCAGCAGCTTGACGAGCGCGCTCGCCGCTTCCGGCCCGTCGAACTCGCCGAGCGCCATCGCCACCTGCTGGCGCACGCCGGCATCGGGATCTGCGACCATGTTGGCGAGATGGCCGACGGCGGCGGGATCGCCGGAATGGCCGAGCGCGATGATGGCGACACGGCGCTCGGCGGGATCGGCGGCCTGAAGCCGCTCGTCGGCGTCTTCGAGGTCGTCGTAGGACTCGAACGGGCTCGACATGATCACCTCAACAGATAGGGAATGTTGACGGTGACGGCGCCGGTCGGGCAATCGGCCTCGCAGGGCATGCAGTACCAGCACTCGTCATAGGCCATGTAGGCCTTGTTGGTCATCTCGCTGATGCGCAGCACGTCGAGCGGGCAGACGTCGACGCAGACGGTGCAGCCCTTGTCCGCAATGCACTTGGCGTCGTCGACGACCACCGGAACCGATGTCTGATAGGAAGCGAGAGGCATAAGATGTCTCCTGTTGCTATGGTCTGGTGGATCAGGCGGAGGCGCGGATGCGCTGCTTGTCGTAGAGGTCCTTCTCGTCGTCGGCGATCGGCACGACGTACGGTTCGACGGCGCGCTTCTCGCTGGTCATCTTGCCGTCCCGCTTGCTCAGCAGCGTGTGGCAGAACCAGTTCTCGTTGTCCTTCTCCGGGAAATCGGTGCGCCAGTGGTAGAGGCCCCAGCGGCTCTCCTCGCGGTAGAGCGAGGCATGCACCGCCATGTCGGCGCAATCCATGATCGACTGCACCTCGAGGGCGCGCAGCAGCTCGTGCGCGTTGCGCGCGATCATGCGCTCCTGCATGTCCTCCCGCGCCTCGGCGAGGCGGCGCATGCCGAGCTCGTATTTGCGCGTGACCTTCGGCGGCTGGAGATAGTCGTTGACGAGACGGCGGGTCTTGTACTCGACCTGGTTCGGCGGAATGCCGTCCTCGCGTTTGGTCGGCGCCATCACGCGATCCCGTTCCAGCGCGACATCGGCGGCGTCGAATTCCGCAAAGTCGTGGCTGTCGGCGAACTCCATCGCATCGATGCCGGCGACCGAGCCGTTGGTGAAGGCGCCGAGCATGTAATTATGCGGCACGCTCGCCATGTCGCCGGCGGCGTAGAGGCCGGGCACGGTGGTGCGGGCATTGTCGTCGACGAACACGCCGGAGGCGCTGTGGCCGGAGCAGAAGCCGATCTCGGAGATGTGCATCTCGATCGATTCGCTGCGGTAGTCGACGCCGCGCCCCTGCTGGAACAGGCCGCGCGTGGGACGCTCGACCTTGTGCAGCGTGGATTCGATCTCCGAGATGGTGTCGGGGTGAAGATGCTTGAGCTGGAGGAACACCGGACCCTTGCCGGACAGAAGCTCGTTGTAGAACTCCAGCATCATCTGGCCGGACCAGTAGTCGCATTCGATGAAGCGCGAGCCCTCGTTGTTGGCGGTGAATGCGCCGAAGGGACCGGCGACGTAGGCGCAGGCCGGGCCGTTATAGTCCTTGATCAGCGGATTGATCTGGTAGCATTCGAGGTTCGCGAGCGCGGCGCCGGCGTGATAGGCCATGGAGTAGCCGTCGCCGGAATTGGCGGCGTTCTCGTAGGTACCGAACATGTAGCCGGAGGTCGGCAGGCCGAGGCGGCCGGCGGCGCCCATGCACAGGATCACGGCCTTGGCCTTGATCACCAGCATTTCGGCGGTGCGGGTGTTGACGCTGATCGCACCGGCAATGCGTCCGTCTGCGGATTTGAGCAGCCGCGTCGCCATGTAACGGTTGGAGATCAGGATGCGGGCGCGGCGGAGCTGACGGTACAGCGCCTTCTTCACGGTCTCGCCGTTCGGCATCGGCAGCACATAGGTGCCGATGTGATGCACCTTCTTGACGGCGTAGTCGCCGTTCTCGTTCTTCAGGAAGCGGATGCCGAAACTGTCGAGCTCTTCGATGATCTTGTAGCAGTTCTGGGCGTACTTATAGACCGCCTTCTGGTCGACGATGCCGTCATTGGCGATGGTGATTTCCTTGGTGTACTGCTCCGGCGTCGCGTAGCCGGGGATGACGGCGTTGTTCAGCCCGTCCATGCCCATCGAGATCGCGCCGGAGCGCTTGACGTTGGCCTTCTCGAGCAGGACGACATTGGCCTTCGGGTTCTTCAGTTTCGCCTTCAGCGCCGCCATCGGGCCGGCCGTGCCGCCGCCGATGACCAGCACATCGCAGGAAACCTCCGAAAGTCCGTCGACGATCTCATCTAGTGCCATCGCTTGCTCCTGGTTCGCCGATAGCCGGCGCCTTTGCATCAGATTTGTTCAGGGGGCTGTCCGGCGATAGCAATTAGTTGTCGCCGGGATGCGATTTGGCCTCAGCGCTCGACAAAAGCCTTTTCGATCACGAAATGGCCGGGCTGGCTGTGATTGCCCTCGACAAAGCCGCGCGCCGAAAACATCGCAGGGAGTTCCTCCAGCATCGCCGGGCTGCCGCAGAGCATGATGCGGTCGGTCTCGATATCGAGGCCGGATAGCCCGATGTCGTCGAACAGCTGGTTCGAGGCGAGCAGATCGGTGATGCGGCCGCGGTTTTTGAACGGCTCGCGGGTCACGGTCGGGTAGTAGACCAGCTTGTTGCGGATCAAGGGACCGAAGAATTCGTGGTTGCGCAGGCCTTCGACGAGGTGCTCGCCATAGGCGAGCTCGGAGACCTGGCGGCAGCCATGGGCGAGCACGATGGTCTCGTAATTCTCGTAGACATCAGGGTCCTTGATCAGGCTGGCGAACGGCGCGAGTCCCGTGCCGGTCGAGAGCAGCAAGAGGCGCTTGCCGGGAATGAGGTTGCCGGTGATCAGCGTGCCCGTGGCCTTGCGGCCGACCAGGATGATATCGCCTTCCCTGATCTTCTGGAGGCGCGAGGTCAACGGCCCGTCCTGCACCTTGATCGAGAAGAACTCGAGCGCCTCCTCGTGATTGGCGCTGGCCATGCTGTAGGCCCGCATCAACGGCTTGCCTTCGACCTCAAGCCCGATCATCGCGAACTGGCCGTTCTGGAAGCGGAAGCCGGGATCGCGCGTCGCGGTGAAGCTGAACAGGCTGTCGGTCCAGTGCCTGACCGACAGAACCGTTTCCTTCTGAAATGCGCTCATGGTCTCTCCTTGGCCATCGATGGCGCCCAAGGTTTCGGAGAGAGCAGAGTCCGGCAATTCGTAAGTGAAATTCCCGGTCGATTAGTTTCACATTTCGCGCGGTGACTGAAGAGGAGGCAGCGAAGGTCAGGCGGGCGCACTCGCGCTGGCAATTAGTTGCTATCGCAGCGGCGTCACGACGACGTAGAGAGGATCCGGAGGTTCGTCATGACCATGACTTTGGTGGCACCGACCGTAGCCAACTATGAGGCCAGCGCCGATCTCGCCGCGCTCCTCGTCCGCACCACGCAGGACGACGCGTTGAGCCTGCCGGCCGAGCAGCTTCGCCTCTCCTGCAAATGCGCCCACTGCACCCGTGCCCGCTTCGACGGCCGCTTCCCTGAAGCGTTTCCGGGTATCGCCATCATCGAGATCGGCGATCTCGGCTACGGGCTGAACATCTCGTTCTCGGATGGACATAACCGGGGGATTTACCCGAAGGCGTATTTGTTGAGTTTGGCGGGACGCTGACCCAACATTCGATGTCGTCCTGGCTTTCGCCAGGACGACGCTGGAGAGACGCTTCAGCCAAGCAACGGCCACCGCTGTCATTCCCCGCGAAGGCGGGGAATCCAGTACGCCGCGGCCTCTCGATAACTCATTGACGTCTCTGGAATACTGGATCGCCCGCCTTCGCGGGCGATGACAGCTGTGTGAGTGCCCCACCCCATCTGGCACGGACATTGCTCCTCTTTAGAACGACTTGAACGTTCCGGAGGCAGAGATGTTGCAGGCGGCCAATGTGGTTCGCGGGGTTGTTCCCCCAGCAGTCCGGCCTGCCGGAAGCTCCTCGCTGCTGCTCACCGAGAACCAGCAATGGATCGGCGGACCGCCGTCGCTGATGGACAAGCTCTCACCGCGCGAGCGGGAACTGGTGCTGAAGCAGGGCCGGCGAAAAGTGCTCAACCGCGGCCAGACGCTGTTCAGCCAGGGCGGCAAGCATGACGGCATCTGGCTGATCGAAAGCGGCCGCATCCGTGTGTTCTATACGTCCCCGCTCGGACGCGAGATCACGCTGGCCTATTGGCATGTCGGCAATTTCGTCGGCGGGCCGGAAGTATTCGAAGGCACCGTGCATCAATGGTCCGGCGTCGCATCCAGCAATTGCAGCGTGGTGCACCTGCCCGGAAGGGAACTGCGGTCCCTTGCCTTGGAGATCCCGAACCTCGCGATCGGCCTGATCGAAGGTCTCACCTTCAAGGGCAAATGCTATTCGGCACTGGCGCAGATGCTGGGAACGCGATCGATCACGCAGCGCCTTGCGCATCTCCTGCTGCATCTCGTCGAGCTCTACGGCGTCGCGGACGCCGACGGCACCGTGATTGCGGCGGCCTTCACCCATGCCGACATCGCCCACATGGTCGGCGCGACCCGGCAATGGGTCACGATCAGCCTCAAGCGCATGCAGGAGAAGGGAATCGTCGTGACCAAACGCTCGCAGATCGTGGTGTGCCGCACCGACGTCCTGGAAGAGATGCGCGGCCAAGCGTCCGATTAAGGGAGCCCGCGGCCAGGGCCGCTGCACAGGCAAGCGGCTTTATAGTGCAGGACTGCCCAAGGAGTATGCAATCAGCTTTTCCCGGCAACTAATCGACTGCGGCGGTCATTCCGGATTTGCCCTGCCCGTGCCCTCACCCAATCATGGCAACCACAGCACATCCAACCGAATGAGGATGAGAATGGTCCGCCATCTTCCCACACTCTCGATCGCGATGTCGGTGACGTCGCTGGCGCTGATCCTCGCGCAGCCGGCTTCGGCGGAAACCGTAACGCTCGGCATCGGAACGCAGGACACCACGACCAACACGGTGACCGCCGGCGTCGTCATCCGCCAGCTCCATCTCCTCGAAAAATACCTGCCGAAGGACGGCAAATACGCCAACATCAAGTTCGAGCTGGAGTGGCAGAATTTCACCTCCGGCCCGCCCGTCACCAATGCGATGATGGCGAACAAGCTTCAGATCGGCATGATGGGCGACTATCCGCTGATCGTGAACGGCTTCACCTTCGAGAGCAATCCGGAGAGCAAGAGCCGCCTGGTCGGTGTTGCCGCCTACAGCCTGTCCGGCTCCGGCAATGGCCTCGTCGTCCACAAGGACTCGCCCTACTACGATCTTGCCGATCTCAAGGGCAAGCTGGTCAGCGTGCCATTCGGCTCCGCCGCGCACGGCATGGTGCTCAAGGCGATGCAGGACCGCGGCTACGCGTCGGACTTCTTCCAGCTCGTCAGCCAGAGCCCGGAGGTCGGCTCGACCAATCTCCAGGAGAAGAAGATCGACGCGCATGCCGACTTCGTCCCCTTCGCCGAGCTCTTGCCGTTCCGCGGCTTCGCGCGAAAGATCTTCGACGGGGTCGAGACCAACCTGCCGACCTTCCACGGCATCGTGGTCCGCACCGACTTCGCCGAGAAATACCCTGAAGTCGTCGTCGCCTACTTCAAGGCGCTGATCGCCGCCAACCAGTGGCTGCGCGACGATCCCAAGCTCGCCGCCGAGAAGGTCCAGGAATGGACCGGCATCAACAAGGAGGTCGTCTACATCTTCCTCGGCCCCAGCGGCAACATGACCACTGACCCCACGGTCAAGCCGGCACTGATTGATGCCGCCACGACCGACGTCAAGGTGCTCCAGAATCTCGGCCGCATGAAGGAGTTCGATCCGAAGAAGTGGGTGGACGACAGCTACATCCGCAAGGCCTATGCCGAGATGAAGCTCGACTATGACGCGCAGCTTGGAAGCACGAAGAATTACGAGATTTCCGGCGAGGACGCTTTCTGCAAGAAGCCGATCACCGATCCGCGCAAGGCCGGTGAGATCTGGGTGGATGACGCCGGCATCCTGCCGTTTGCGTCCGCCGCCTGCACGCTCGGTGCCTATGCCGACTTCAAGGCCAAGGGCAAGAAGATCAACGTCGCCTATGTCTTCGACACCACCCGCGGCATCAAGCTGTTCGCCGACCAGGCCTTCTTCGCGGTCGGCAATGACGAGGTCGCGCCGTTCCTGCTGAAGAAGGATGCCGAAGCCCATGCCGCCAAGATCAGTGGCAAGGTGCTCGGCTTCGACGACGCGGTGAAGGCGGCGGTCAGCGGAGGCAAGACGTGAGCAGTCCCGCCCTCCTCAGACATCCCGAGGACAGCATGCCGGCAACAGCAATCGCAGAGGCGGGCCCAGCGCCCGCCGCTCCGCCCAAGACACCTCCCAAGACACCGCCCAAGATACCGCCCTCCTTCGGCACGCTCGCGCTGCGCTGGTACCGGCTGAACCAGGGCCGGCTGCGTGCCACTGCGATCGGCATCGCCTCGCTGATCGCGTTCCTTCTGGTCTGGCACCTGCTCACGACCTACCGGGTCGTGTTCTTCGTGCGCTTCACCAACGTGCCCTCGCCGCTCGCGGTCTATGCCAGCTTCACCAAGGCGATCCACGATCCGAAATTCCTGATGCACATCGTGCTGAGCTGCCGGCGCATCTTCATCGGCTTCTCGCTTGCGGCCATCGTCGGCGTGCCGCTCGGCCTGATCATGGGCCGCTTCAAGCTGGTGCATGAGATCATCTTCCCCGTCGCGGAGGTGCTGCGGCCGATCCCGGCGATCGCCTGGGTGCCGATGGCGATCATGCTGTGGCCGACCAACGAGCAGAGCATCGTCTTCATCACCTTCCTCGGCTCGTTCTTTCCGATCCTGGTCAACACGCTGCACGGCATGTCGCTGGTCGATCCGGTGCTGGTGCGCGCCGCGCAGTGTCTCGGCGCGCGCGAACGCTCGATCTTCCGCGAGGTGTATTTTCCGGCCTCGCTGCCCCACATCTTCACCGGCCTCACCGTCGGCATGGGCGTCGCCTGGGTGTCGCTGATTGCCGCCGAGATGATCTCGGGCCAGTACGGCATCGGCTACTTCACCTGGGAGGCCTATTCGCTGGTCCAGTATGCCGACATCGCGCTCGGCATGATCGCGATCGGCGTGCTCGGCCTTGGATCGAGCCTGTTGATCCGCGGCGCGGGGCAATTGGTGATGCCGTGGAGGTCGACATGAGCGAGATGCTCACGAACCCGTCGAAGGGCCATATCGAAGTCCGAAACTTCTCGCTCAGCTATGACAGCATCGAGGGGCCGGTCCAGGCCGTCACCGATACGCAGATCCATGTGAAGCCCGGCGAATTCGTCTCGATCGTCGGCCCCTCCGGCTGCGGAAAGTCGACGCTGCTCAACGCGGTCGCGGGATTCCTCAAGCCAACCACCGGTGTAGTCACCGTCGACGGCGAACGCGTCAACGGCCCCAGCGCCGAGCGCGGCATGGTGTTCCAGCAATATTCGCTGTTTCCCTGGAAGACGGTGCGGGAGAACGTCGAGTTCGGCCTGAAGATGCGCGGCATGCCGCGCTCCCAGCGCGAGCGCGCCGCGCGCACACTGCTCGGGCTCGCCGGGCTCGAGGCCTTCGAGAAGCACTATCCGGAAAAGCTCTCCGGCGGCATGAAGCAGCGCGTCGGCATCGTCCGCGCGCTCGCGACGGGGCCGAAGGTGCTGCTGCTGGACGAGCCGTTCGGCGCGCTCGACGCGCAGACCCGTGTCATCATGCAGCAGATCCTCACCAACATGTGGCAGCGGCTGAAGATCTCGGTGCTGTTCGTCACCCACGACATCGACGAAGCCATCTTCCTGTCCGACCGCGTCTACTGCATGACCGCGCGCCCCGGCTCGATCAAGGCGGAGATTCCGATCCCGCTGGAGCGGCCGCGCCAGCAATCGATGATGATGTCGTCGGAATTTCTGGCGCTGCGCCGCGGGCTGATGTCGCTGATCCGCGAGGAGAGCCTGAAGGCGATGGGCGGCGAGATCACCGACATGGGCATGCAGGGGCTCAACATCGAGCTGCACGGGCATTCGCTGGCGGATGTGATTTAGCGATCGCTCGAAGCGCTCTCCCTTTCCTTCTCCCCTTGCGGGAGAAGGTGGCGCGCGCAGCGCGCCGGATGAGGGGTCTGCTTCCACAGGCTTCCCTCTCCCTATTCGAACTCGCGGATAGAACCCCTCATCCGGCGCTTCGCGCCACCTTCTCCCACAAGGGGAGAAGGAAGAGGAGTTCGCAGCCGCAGCTTTGCCTACTTGAACCAGTGCACCAGCGCGATGCTGATGCCGAGCAGCAGCATCAGCGACAGCGTCACCGCGGCCGTCACCCTGCCGCCAACATTGGCGAGCACGCGGACGTCGACGCCGAGGCCAAGTGCGGCCATCGAGACGACCGTCAGGAAGCTGGTGATCTTCGTCACCGGTCCGACCACCGTGCTAGGGACGATCTCCAGCGAGCGCAGCGTCGCCAGCGCGAGGAAGCCGAGGATGAACCACGGGACCAGGCGGAAGAAGCCGACATTGGTCTTCTTGGCGTCGCTCTGCCAGCGCGAGGCAACGAGGGACAGGCCGACGACGACGGGGCCGAGCATCAGCACGCGCATCAATTTTACCAGCGTGCCGATCTGCGTCGAGACGAGGCCGGCCGGCACCGTTGCGGCGAGCACCTGCGGCACCGCATAGACGGTCAGGCCGGCGAGGATGCCGTATTGCGTTGCGGAGAGTTGCAGCAGCGGAATCAACAGCGGCAGGCCCAGCACCATCATGACGCCGAGGATCGCCGTGAAGGAGATCGAGGATGCGATCTCGTCGTTGTTGGCGCCGATGATCGGCGCCACGGCCGCGATCGCCGAATTGCCGCAGATCGAGTTGCCGCAGGCGATCAGGATCGACAGCCGCGTCGACAGGCCAAGCAGCCGGCTGAGACCGAAGGAGACGCAGAGCGCGATCACGACGACCGCGGCGATCGATGCGAGCAGCGCGATGCCCGAGGCAGCGATGGCCGCGAAGCTGATCGAGGCTCCCAGCAGCATCACCGCGACTTCAAGCAGCTGTTTTGCGCTGAAGGCGATGCCGGCCTGCCAGCGTGGCGCGGGCTTCCAGAAGCTGCGCAGGGCCATGCCGAGCAGGATCGCCATTACCAGCGCCTCGACATAGGGATGCTCGAACACGCCCAGTTCCGCCCGCTCGAGCAGGGCCGAGACGCCGGCAACGGCGATGCAGAGGAGGATGCCCGGAATCAGCGCCGCAATGCGGCTCATGGCGGTGGCCGGCTTGGCATCGGCCGGGCTGGATGCTTGATTCTGCGACACAAATCTCTCCCAGAGGAGAAAGATTTATACGCAGCACGATCCAATTGGGAAATAAGTTTTCGACATATCAGGGCCGAGGGAAGTTCTGTCCTCGACCCGGAATAAACCGGCTCAGAAGATCAGGTTCTTGGCCAGCGAGGCGACGCGGCTGAAGCCGTCATAGATGCCCGGCTCGAAGAAGGCCGCGCGCGCAAGCACGATGCCCGCAACCAGCGACCAGAACAGCGTGGTTCCGGCCCGCAATAGGAGCTTCGAGGCGCGCGACTTCGGCTGGGTGTCGGTCGCGGACACCAGCTGCTCGCCGAAGGGTTCAAATCCAGTGCGTTCCATAGCTTGCGCCAATCCATCAAATTCTGAACGGAATGTCGTCGTTTCGGCCTCAAACGGCAATGGAAGCGATTGGCGTTTTTGCGCCTCGACGGGGAAACTCCTTCCGTCGAACGCCCCCGGGACAACAGTTTTCTTCTTCCGGCCTATTTGGACACCGGCGCCCACCGGATTGCGGCATTGGCCCTCACCTCGTCGATTCCGGCGGCATAGAACGTCTGGCCCTTGCCGACGACCGTGGCGTGGTTCGCCAGTCCCGTGCAGAATGCGCGTCCCATTCGGCGATCTCCGCCCATCCCAAGCTGTATCCGGAGATCAGGAAACGCCCATGAACATCGTATCTCCCCGCCAGCCGCTCGATATCGCCTCCGCGATCGCCGAAGGCGACATCCGCTGCCTCCTGATGGTGCTGGTGCACATGACCGGCGAGGCGCGCTGGCTCGAGCCGCCCTACCTGCCCAAGCGCGACATCCGCCTCATTCCCGATCCCGAAGCCGGCATGCCCCAGGAGATCCAGGACGAAATCCGCGCCGCAGTGGTCAACCTCTTCGCCAATGGCGCGCCGCAGCCGGTTATCACCGACCCCGGCGAAGAGCTGCTCCTGAAGATGATGCGCGCCTGCCTCGGCGAGCATGTCGCGCCGGAATATGCGCCCCTGATGCGCGAGGAGATGGGCTTTGTGCCGCGCGAGACGCGGTGGACGGTGCGTCCCTCCGACGACAAGCTCGCGGAACAGCACGTTCTGATCGTCGGCGCCGGCGTCTGCGCCATCGCGCTCGGCGTGGCGCTCGGCCATCTCGGCATCCCCTACACCATCGTCGAGAAGAATGACGAGCTCGGCGGCACCTGGTGGATCAACCGCTATCCCGGCTGCGGCGTCGATACGCCGAACCACTCCTATTCGTATTCGTTCGGTTCGCGCAACGCATGGACGCGCTATTTCTGCCAGCGCGAGGAGCTGCTCGGCTATCTCCTGAAGGTCGCCGATGAATACGGCATCCGCAAGCATCTGCGCGTCAACACCGAGCTGACCTCATCGCGCTGGGACGAAGGCAAGAAGCGCTGGATCTCGACGCTGAAGACCGGGAACGGCGAAGAGACCTTCGAATCCACCGCGCTGGTCTCGGCCATCGGCCAGCTCAACGATCCCTCCCGTGCGCACTTCAAGGGCGAAGAGGACTTCAAGGGCACGATCCTGCATTCGGCGCTATGGTCCGGCGATATCGATCTCGACGGCAAGCATGTCGCCGTGATCGGCACCGGCGCGACATCGATGCAGCTGGTGCCGGCGATTGCCGGCCGCGTCGCCTCGGTCACCGTCTATCAGCGCAGCGCGCAATGGGCGCGGCCCGTGAAGGGCTATTCCGACCCGATCAGCGAGGGCGCGCGCTGGCTGCTCGCGCATCTGCCGTTCTATGTGCAGTGGTATCGCTTCAACATGTTCTGGCGCTACGGCGACGGCCTCCTGCCGTTCCTGCGCAAGGACCCGGCCTGGCCGCATCCGGAGCGCGCCGTCAACAAGGGTAACGACCGGCACCGGCAGGAGCTGACCGACTTCATCCTCACCGAGCTGAAGGACCGGCCGGACCTGATCGAAAAATGCGTGCCGACCTATCCGCCTTACGGCAAGCGCATCCTGCTCGACAACAACTGGTTCAGGACCTTGAGGCGGGACAATGTCGAGCTCGTCACCGACGCAATCGACCGTTTCGACCAGAGCGGCATCGTCACCGCAGACGGCAAGCACCGGTCCGCCGACATCATCGTCGTTGCGACCGGCTTCAAGGTCACGGAGATGGCGGCGCGCCTCAACATCAGCGGCCGCAACGGCAGGAATTTGCGCGACGCCTGGGGCAACGACAACCCGACCGCGTTCCTCGGCCTCACCGTGCCTGATTTCCCCAACTTCTTCTGCATGCTCGGCCCGAACTCGGGCCCGGCGCATGGCGGCAGCGTCATCTTCCAGTCGGAGTGCCAGAGCCGCTACATCTCGGCGTGTCTCGCCGACATGATCGAGCGCGACGTCGCCGCCATCGACGTCCGTCCGGACGTGCACGACGACTATGTCCGCAAAGTCGATGCCGAGCACGAGGCGATGATCTGGACCCATCCCGGCATGACGACGTATTACCGGAACAGTAGCGGCCGCGTGTTTTCCGCGATGCCCTGGCGCTTCGTGGACTACTGGCACATGACGCATGACCCGGATCTGGGGCAGTACAGGCTGACGAAGGGGTAAGCGCTGGGACCTTGAGGCGTTGATCGTGTGGCGATGACGCTGCACCCTCTCCCCACATCGTCATTGCGAGCGCAGCGAAGCAATCCAGAATCTTTCCGCGGAGATACTCTGGATTGCTTCGCTACGCTCGCAATGACGGAACTGGCGACCGGTCAGGCCGCCAGCCCGCTTTCCACCGGCGCGAATTCCAGCCCGAGGCTTTCCGCCACCGCCTTGTTGGTGATGCGGCCCCGATGCACATTCAGTCCATTGCGCAGGTGGGGATTTTCCAGCACCGCCGCAAAACCCTTGTTCGCGAGCATCAGGCCGAACGGCAGCGTGGCGTTGTTCAGCGCCTGGCTCGACGTGACAGGCACCGCGCCCGGCATATTGGCGACGCAATAATGCACGATGCCGTCGACCTCGTAGGTCGGGTCCGTGTGCGTGGTCGCATGCGAGGTCTCGAAGCAGCCGCCCTGATCGATGGCAACGTCGACCAGCACCGCGCCCGGCCGCATCGATTTGAGCATCGCGCGCGTGACGAGTTTGGGCGCGCTGGCGCCCGGCACCAGCACCGCACCGATCACGACGTCGGCGGCAAACACCTCCTCCTCGACCGCTTCGATGGTTGAAAAGCGGGTGCGCACCCGTCCGAGAAAGACATCATCAAGCTCGCGCAGCCGGGGTATGGAGCGATCGATCACTGTGACCTCCGCGCCAAGGCCCGCGGCCATGCGCGCGGCCTGTGTTCCCACCACGCCGCCGCCGAGCACTACGACGCGCGCCGGCTGCACGCCGGGCACGCCGCCGAGCAGCAGCCCGCGACCGCCGGCCGACCGCCTGAGCGCGGCGCCGGCGGCCTCGATGGCGAGGCGGCCGGCGACTTCGCTCATCGGCGCAAGCAGGGGGAGGTGACCGGCCGCGTCGGTGACGGTTTCATAGGCGATCGCCGTACAGCCGGAGGCGAGCAAACCCTTCGCCTGTTCGGGATCCGGTGCAAGATGGAGGTAAGTGAACAGGATCTGGCTTTCGCGAAGCTGGGTCCATTCGCTCTTCTGCGGCTCCTTCACCTTCACGATCATGTCGGAGTTGGCGAAGACGTCGCGGGCGCTCCCGGCAATCGCCGCCCCTGCCCGCCGATAGACCTCGTCCGAAGCGCCGATGCCGCTGCCGGCGCCGGTCTCGACTGTCACCTGGTGCCCGGCCGCGACGTATTCGCGAACGGCGCCCGGGGTGAGCCCGACGCGATATTCCTGCACCTTGATTTCCTTGGGCACACCGACACGCATCCTGGGCTCCTTCCAACGTTTTGATTCACCTCGTCATGGTAGCGACGGGTCCAGTTTGGTTTCGTGCAAATATCAGCTAGTTTCGCCATCTCCGCGCCGGTTTCCGGCGCGCAAACGCTCTTTCACGCTGGAAACGAAACATTGGCCCTCGACCGGAAAGACCTCGCCATCCTCGCGGAACTCACGACCAATGCACGGGCCAGCCACACCGAGCTCGCCAACAAGGTCGGGCTATCCAGCACGGCGCTGGCGCGGCGCCAGAAGGCGCTGGAGGACGACGGCTTTATCCAGGCCTATCAGGCCGCGCTCGACCTGGCGCAGTTCGGCCTCACCACGACGGTGCTGGTGCGCATTGCGCTGGAGAGCCAGAGCGACGAGGCGCTGAAGGCGTTCGAGGCGGAGGTGGTGAAATGCCCCTCCGTCGTGCGCTGCTTCCTGATGTCGGGCACCGATGACTACATCCTGATCGTGCTCGCCCGCGACATCCAGGATTTCGAGCGCATCCACCGCACCGAACTGTCCCGCCTGCCGCGCGTCGCGCGGGTGCAATCGAGCTTCGCGCTGCGCGAAGTCGTCAACCGCGCCGTGCCGACGGTGGTGTTCAGCGAGGCCAAGCGGTAGCGATTCCCTCTCCTGCGAGCGCCGCGAAGGCCATCCCGCGCCGCAGTCGGGCTGCATCGGGCACCAAGCTGACTGGTGCCCGATCCGGTCTGCACGTTAAGTTTGGCTTTACCCTAAGTTGCACTTTACCCAATGAGCTTAGGGTAGCTCAGAGCTATTCGCTTATCCTCGCAACTTAAGATCGTTTTGCTGGAGGGGCTCCCACCGGCGCGCAGGGGCACGAATTGTGGCACTTCATTCCAAGACGCAGCTTTCTCCAATCGAAGCGCCGACCACGTTCTTAAGCCTGATCGATCGGAGGTTCCTCCTTGGCGCCTATGGCTCACAGGCACGTATCCACATGGCTGTGGCATGGCTAGCCCGGACGATCGTCACAGCCAGCTTTATTGCAGGCCTCGCCTGCCGATATGTTGCCCTCGATCAGGTGACCAGCGATACGACCGAGTTCCTGCTGCCCTGGTATGAATTCGCGCACAGCCACGGTCTTGCCAGTCTCGGGCACACATTCACGGATTACACCCCGTTTTACAGCTACCTTTTGGTTACGGCGACCGCGTTCCATGGGCTGTTCGAACCATGGCACCTGATCAAAGGAATTTCTTTCATCTTCGAATTCGGCTGCGCGCTGATGGCAGCACGCCTGGTCGCGTCCGACAAAGAACGTATCTACAGTCCATCCGTTGCATTTGCGGCCGTCTGGCTAGCACCGACCGTTCTGTTCAACGGTGCGGTCTGGGGTCAGTCCGACGCGATCTGGACGTTCTTCATTTTGCTGTCGGTATATTTCATTTCCCGAGACAGACCTCGGGCCGGTCTCGTTTCATTCGCCGTCGGATTTTCTGTCAAGGCCCAGGCAATATTCCTTTCGCCCTTGATCTTCGCGCTCGTGCTGAGGCGAACGATCCATTGGCTTTGGCTTGCAACGATTCCGATCGTTTATCTCGCCGTCGCGGCTCCCGCCTGGCTGCTTGGCCAACCTCTCTCCGACATCCTGACGGTCTATTTCAATCAGGCTGAAACCTACGCCCGGTTGTCAATGAACGCAGCAAACATGTGGTTGCTCGTGCCAAACCGGTTCTATGGACCCGGTGTAGCCGCCGGAATGGCCATTGCAGCGGCGGCAGGGCTCGTATTCTCAATCGTTGCCGCGCGAGCGAAAGACCTGCGCAAGCTCGAACATCTGGTCGCAGCCGCAGCCGTGTCTCTGCTCTTGATGCCATTCGTGCTGCCGAAAATGCACGACCGATATTTCTACGCGTTTGAAGTCATGGCGATCATACTGGCCTGCCTTAAGCCGCGCTTCTCCGTAGTTGCCATCGCCGCGCAGATCAATGGCGTGATTGCCTATCTGAGCTATTACGGCATTGCAGCGCCGTTGATGGGTCCGGCGGTCATTGGGAATGGCTGGATTCTGCTGCAGCTCGCTCTTTACACGCACCGCAAAGCGAAAGACCCGGAGCAGCCCGATTCAGTTGCATTCTCTCCGACGACATTCGCCGTCGGCGCGATCGCCTTCTGGGCCATCTATTTACTCGCCGCTTGAAGAGACCGCGGGGAGAGGCGAAAACGCGGACCGCGGCCGCTGTCATCCAATTGTCATCGAATGTGCCGAGAGCTGTGTCTCCAGTACATTCGGGACCGACAATGGACTATTTCAAGCGCTTCAACTTCCTGTTCGCCGCACCCGTGTTCGACGCCGACGACCTCGAAGGCGTCCGCTTCAACCAGATCATCGAGGAGATCCAGCGCTCCGGTTTCGAGGTGGTCCGGGCCCGCAAGCTGGAGGACGCGGAGATGGCGGTGCAGACCGACGCCGCGATCGGCTGCATGGTGGTGGACTGGGGCAAGAAGGGCCTGGAGGGCAAGACCTCGGCACTGATCAATTTGATGCGGCGCCGCGGCCTCGACTTCCCGATCATCCTCCTGATCCGGCGCAAGCGCTTCGAGGATTTGCCGGTCGAGGTGCTCGACTTCATCGACGGCTATGTCTTCCTGTCCGAGGAGACGCCGACCTTCATCGCCAAGAACCTGATCAGCCGGCTCAAGCAATATGCCGAGACGCTGAAGACGCCGTTCTTCGGCGCACTGGTCGACTATGCCGAGGAAGGCAACCAGCTCTGGACCTGTCCGGGCCACAATGGCGGCGTGTTCTACAATCGAAGCCCGATCGGCCGGGTCTTCGTCGAGCATCTCGGCGAAGCCGTGTTCCGCGACGACCTCGACAATTCCGTGCTCGATCTCGGCGACCTCCTCACCCATGAGGGCCCGGCGCTGAAGGCGCAGAAGGAGGCCGCGCAGATCTTCGGCGCGGAGAAGACCTATTTCGTGCTCAACGGCACCTCGACCTCGAACAAGGTCGCGCTCGGCGCGCTCGTCACCGACGGCGATCTCGTGCTGTTCGACCGCAACAACCACAAGGCCGCCCATCACGGCGCGCTGATGATCAACGGCGGCATCCCGGTCTACGTTCCGACCATTCGCAACGCCTGGGGCCTGATCGGCCCGATGCGCTGGGACGTGCTCGATGAGAAGGCCCTGCGCGAGGCGATCCGCAACCATCCGCTGGTTGGGGATCGCGACGCCTGGCGCAAGGAACGGCCGTTCCGCGTCGCCGTGGTCGAACAATGCACCTATGACGGCACGATCCACAGCGCCGAGATGATCCTGAAGCGCATCGGCCATCTCTGCGAGTACATCCTGTTCGACGAGGCCTGGGCCGGCTTCATGAAGTTCCATCCGCTCTATGCCGGCCGCTTCGCGATGGGCCTCGCCAATCTTCCCCCCGAGGCGCCGGGCATCATCGCGACGCAATCGACCCACAAGCAGCTCGCGAGTTTTTCGCAGGCCTCCCAGATCCACATCAAGGACCGTCACATCCGCGGCCAGAAGCGGCGGGTCGAGCACCGCCGCTTCAACGAAAGCTTCATGCAGCACGCCTCGACCTCGCCGTTCTACCCGCTGTTCGCCTCGCTCGACGTCGGCGCGCAGATGATGAAGGGACGTTCCGGCGAGGTGCTGTGGGACGACACGATCCGGCTCGGCATCGAGCTGCGCAAGAAGATCCGCGCAATGCGCCGGGAGTTCGAGGAGAAGGAGCAGAACCCGGACCGCCGCTGGTTCTTCGAGCCCTTCGTGCCGGATCGCGTCGCCATCCCCGACGTCAGCCGTCCCGGCGCCGCCCACAATGTCGCCTGGGAAACGCTCTCGACCGACGAGCTCGCCACCAATCCCGCCTTATGGCAGCTCTCTCCGGATACCAGCTGGCACGGCTTTCCCGATCTCGCGGAAGGCTTTGCCATGACCGATCCGAACAAGCTGACGCTGCTCACGCCCGGCTTCGACCGTGCCACCGGCGCCTATGCCGAGCACGGCATCCCCGCCCCTGTGGTCGCGCAATATCTGCGCGAAAACCGCATCGTGCCCGAGAAGAACGACCTCAACTCGCTGCTCTTCCTGCTCACTCCCGGCGTCGAGGCGAGCAAGGCCGGCACGCTGATCTCCGGCCTCGTCGCCTTCAAGAGACTGCACGACGACAATGCGTTGCTGGCGGACGCGATCCCGGAATTCCATCAGCGACGGCAGGCACGCTATGCCGGCGTGCGGCTGCGCGACCTCTGCGGCGAGATGCACCGCTTCTTCCGCGCCGCCGATGTCAGCGCGCTCCAGGCGCGGCAGTTCATGCCCGAGCACATGCCTGAGATCGCGATGTCGCCCCGCGATGCCGCGCGCTATTTGTTCCGCAACGATGTCGACTATCTGCCGATCGAGGCGATCGCGGGCCGCATCGCCACCACGCCCTTCGTGGTCTATCCGCCCGGCATCGCCACCATCGTGCCCGGCGAGCGGCTAACGGAACGGGCCAAGCCCATGGTGGATTATCTCAAGATGTTCGAGACCTGCTTCAACACATTCCCGGGCTTCGACGTCGAAATCCAGGGCGTCTACAAGGAGGTCGATGCGAATGGCCGCATCGGGCTCTATACTTACGTCGTTGCCGAGTAGGTGCCGATGACCGAAACAGCCGCAATCCTCGCGGNNGNCGAGCCGGTCCTGGTCCGCCCCTCACGCGAGAGCGATGTCGAGGCGATGCTGGCGATCTACCGCCATCACGTCCGCAACGGGGTGCCGCGCGATGTCGAGGGAACCGGCGCGCCGGAGCCGGACGATCTGCGCGACCGGCGCAAGAACCTGAAGCAGACCCGCCTGCCCCATCTGGTCGCGACCTACCGCGGCGAGGTCGTCGGCTATGCCTATGCGGTGCTGTTCCGCAAGCGCCCGGCCTATCGCTACACCGCCAAGCACTCGATCTACGTCCACCACGCGCATCTCGGCCGCGGCGTCGGACGGCTATTGCTTCAGGAGCTGGTCGATGTTTGTGCCGCGGCCGGCTTCCGCCAGATGATCGGCTATATCGATGCCGACAACGCGCCCTCGCTGGCGCTGCACGAGAAGTTCGGCTTCGCGCGCGCCGGCCTGCTCTGCGGCGTCGCCTACCGGCACGGCCGCTGGTCCGACACCGTCATGGTGCAACGCTCGCTCGGCGCGGGCGCAACCGCGCCGCCGCCGGCAACGGCACCCGGCCGGTAAGCCTTACGAGGGAAAGTCAGCCGGTTTGACGTGGATGCGATCGGCATGCAGCGACCAGTGACACAACGCCTGGTCCTTGCAAAACCGCGCCTTCGCCCGTTCCCTGGCCTCGTCCTCGTCGGCGGCGTCGATCTCGAGCGTGCCCTGACAGACCTCGATCTGCCGGCCGTACTCCCCGAGCACGTCCTTCATGAACCTGACGACATAAGTGGACATGGGACCTCCTGCTGCCCCGGCAGCACTCTTATCCCATTTACCCGATTTCGGGGAGGCAGATTTTGACCGGGATCAAAGCCGGCAACGGTTCCCGCCGACGATCCAGGCGCCGGTTCGATCCGTCAGCCGCCCCGCCCTGCCTGGAGCCTCGCGGAAGGCGAGCGCGACGCGGGGCGCACGGGACGACATCAACGATTACGTCGTGTTATCGAGCAGCGACTCTGTCATCTCGGAGTAGGCTTGAATGACCTTCGCATTGGCAATGAAGCTGTACTTCGCGGTCGCCAGTTCAACGAACTCGCCGGCGAGATCGACATTCGGCGCTGCGACCAGGCCGTCCTGGTTTGCGAAGGGCGCGCCTGGATCGGATTGTGCGGTAAAGCTCGGCGAAACGGCCGACACGGTCGCGACCGTACCGCCCGGGATCGAGCCGCTCGATTGGCCGACCTGTTCGACTCGCAACGGCACATAAGCCGCGGGAAAGGTCGGAGCAATGCCCGAACTGCCCGCACCGGCCGATGTGCTCGATCCGCCTGACGCAGGCAACGGGCCGGTCGTGCTGATATTGGCGATATTGCTCGCGGCCACGCTCACGCGCAAACTCGCTGCAGAAAGTCCGGATGTAGCAATCGAAAAAATGCTCATGACCCCTGATCTACAGGACAAGTCATACGCGTTCATTCACCCAATCGATAGGATGCGCCGCTTTGTATTTTCATCGCGGTAACCAATGATGGGAGCGCAATCGGACCTTGCGCGCCCCCTACCCCGGCGTCACGCCGAAAGCCTGCTTGAAGCGCTCGGCGTAGCGTGGCCAGACCTCGGGATTGATGATGCGCGGCGGGCGCTTGCCGTCGAGCGTGTCCAGCACCTGCTCGGCGGCGATACGGCCCATGTTCTGGCGCGCCTCGGTCGTCACCCCTGCGGTGTGCGGGCTCGCCAGCACGTTGTCGAACTGGAGCAGCGGATGCTCGGGCGGCGGCGGCTCCTTGGACCAGACGTCGAGACCGGCCCCCGCAATGCGCTTGTCGCGCAGAGCCTGGAGCAGCGCGTCCTCGTCGTGGATGAAGCCGCGCGCGGTGGTGATGAAATAGGCATGCGGCTGCATCAGCGCGAATTCGCGCACGCTGATCAAGTTGCGGCTGCCCTTGTTCAGCGGGCAGGAGATCGAGACGAAATCGGCGCGGCGCAACAGCTCGTCGAGCTCGACCTTCTCCCCGCCCCGCTCGGCCATCACCTCGGCCGACAGATACGGGTCATAGGCCAGCACCTTCATGCCGAGCAGGCCCTTGCACAGCGCGGCGATGCGGCGGCCGACATTGCCGAGACCGATGATGCCGACGGTCTTGTGCTCGACCTCGTTGCCGACGAGCTCGTTGCGGTTGACGTTGCGCTCCCGGCGCAACCGGCGGTCGGACTGGATGATGCGCTTGGACAGCGTCAGCATCATCGCCAGCGCATGCTCGGCGACCGAATGGGCGTTGCCGCCGGACTGGTTGACGACCACAACGCCCGCGTCGGTGCAGGCCTCGACGTCGACGGGATCGAAGCCCGCGCCGTTGCTGGAGACGAGCAGCAGGTTCGGCGTACGCTTCAGGAAGGCGGCATCGACATGGAAATGCGGGGCGAGCTCGTCGCGGGCGGCGCCGATCTGGTAGACATGGGCCGCGCTCAGGATGGGCGCATAGAAATCTTCAGGGCTTGCGTTCTCGATGCGATCGAGCCGGACGTCGGACCGCGCCTTCAGGATGTCGATATAGATCGGATTGGCCAAATAATTGGAGTAGACGACACGCTTGCTGTTGACCGACATCAGGACCCTTCCGACTCTCCAGGGATCAGCTAAGGCCAGCGCGGCGCGCGCCCCCTTCCGTGCTTCCTCCCACACTTTCTTTGCCCACATATGACATGGCGGTGCCGGCCACGGCAGGCCGTCCGGCGCAGATCACGGTGACGGCCCGGACATGTTGACAATCCCGCGGCCTGCGTCAAGTTCGGCAGATCGCCGCGACGGCCAGGACAATGGCAAAGACCAAGAAGCATGCGCGGCCGAAGGGAGAACGCAATGGCGATTGCGGAACAGGCGACACGGGGGTCCAGCGACAAAAGCTGGCATGGCATCGTCCTGCAAACCCTGAAGCGAAACGAGATCAGCCTGATCCCTTACGTGCCCGACCGCGTGCTGACGCCGCTGATCAAGAACCTGCATGCCGATCCGTTCTTCACCACCTTTGCCACCGCCCGCGAGGAGGAAGCCGTCGGCATCGTCGCGGGCGCCTGGATGGGCGGACGGCGCGGCGCGATCCTGATGCAGACCTCGGGCTTTGCGACGCTCGCCAACGTGCTCGCCTCGCTCGCGGTGCCCTACCAGATTCCGCTGATCATGTTCGTCTCCGAGCGCGGCACGCTCGGCGAGTTCAACTACGGCCAGTCGCTGGTCTGCCGCACCATGCGCCCGGTGCTGGATTCGCTGGCGCTGGAGCACCACACCATCACCCGGCTCGACGAGCTCGAATTCATCGCCGACCGCTCGATCAAGCAGGCGGTCACCACGCAAGCGCCGGTGGCCCTGATCCTCAGCCCGCTGCTCACCGGCGGCAAGGTCTTTGACAAGTGAGCGCCGCCAAATGAGTTCGAATATGAACACGCGCAACACCAAGGTGATGAACCGCTTCGACGTGACGTCGCGCCTGATCGGAAAGCTGAAGCACGAGGAGGCCGTGATCGGCGGCATCGGCAACACCAATTTCGACCTCTGGGCCGCCGGCCACCGCCCCCAGAATTTCTACATGCTCGGCAGCATGGGGCTCGCCTTCCCGATCGCGCTCGGCGTGGCGCTGGCACAGCCCGAGCGCCGTGTCTTCGCGCTCGAAGGCGACGGCTCGCTGTTGATGCAGCTCGGCGCGCTCTCGACGATCGCGATGTTGAAGCCGAAGAACCTGATCATGATCGTGATGGATAACGGCATCTACCAGATCACCGGCGCGCAGCCGACACCAGCCGCTGACGTGGCTGACATCGTCGCCATCGCCATCGGCTCAGGGCTCGCCAACAGCGCCTGGGCTGCCGACGAGGAGGATTTCGAGCGCCTGGTCGAGGAGGCCATGTCGGCCTCCGAGCCGAGCCTGATCGCGGTCCGCATCGACGACAAGCCCGGCGTCGGCACCACAAGGCGCGATCCCGTGCAGATCCGGGAGCGTTTCATGCACGGCCTCGGCGTGCGCGAGCCACTTTGACATTTCGTCATTAACTACACGCCGATCTGATCCGCAGCCCGCGGCAGACCCGCAAAATCCGTGCTAAGCGGGGCGGATGCCCATTTTGGTTCGTGCCTTTGCCTGGCTGCTCGCCACCGCCGTCACCTTCGCAACGCTCGGTCCGCCCGGCCTGCGTCCCCATTCCGACCTCGGCCAGGACGGCGAGCATGCGCTCGCCTTCATCCTGGTCGGGCTTGCGTTCGGCCTCGCCTATCGGAAGCAACGCCTGGCAGCGGCGGCCGTCTCGGTCATCCTGATCGGCCTGCTCGAGCTGATGCAGTTCTGGGCGCCGGGGCGCCATGCACGGCTGGAGGATTTTCTGGTCGATGCCGCCACCGCCTGCGCCGGCTTTGCACTCGCAGCCGCAGCCGATTGGGTCATGACACGCCTGCGCGCGAGCGTATCCGTCACAAGCGAAGGCCCCGCGGAGTGACGCTCCGCAGGGCCCGTTTTTCACTGACGTCTATGATCAGTCGATGATCTTGACGACGCGACGCGTCCGCGGCTCGACGATCACGCGGCGATCGTTCACGACCGCATAGCGATATTCGGTGTAGTTCGGCACGGGACGCAGCACCACGGTCGGGGGCAGCGGCTCGCCGACCACGACGCGCTCGTGGATCACGACGGAGTCATCGCGCGGAATTCCGCCCAGGATCGCATTCGGAATCTCCAGGCCGGCGCCGACGGCCGCACCGACGGTGCCGCCGACCATTGCTCCGACCGGGCCACCGATATCGCCGCCCGCACGCGCGCCGTCCCGGGCGCCCTGTTCGGTCGTCGACTGGGCAAAGGCTGCACTCGACGCCAGCAGCGACACGGCAGCCAACGAAATCGCAAGACGGGTCTTCATGTCCACACTCTCCAGTAGTTGTTCTGCGCCTTCAACCGCGGGGTCGGACCATTGTTCCGGTTCCCGCGCGACGAAAGACACGCCAAATCTAGAGAGTGTTACTGCGTAACACTTACGCTGCGGCGATCTCGTGCCCTGCCATCAGTTCCAGCGCGCGCACCATCGCCGAATGATCCCAGCCCTTGCCGCCATGCGCAGTGCAGGAGGAGAACAATTGCTGCGCCACCGCCGTGCTCGGCAGCGACAGGCCGAGCGCGCGAGCACCCTCGAGCGCGAGGTTGAGATCCTTCTGGTGCAGCTCGATGCGGAAGCCAGGATCGAAATTGCGCTTCACCATGCGCTCGCCATGCACTTCGAGAATCCGCGACGAGGCAAAGCCGCCCATCAGCGCCTTGCGCACCAGCGCAGGGTTCGCCCCGGCCTTCGATGCGAACAGCAGCGCTTCGCTCACGGCCTCGATCGTCAGCGCGACGATGATCTGGTTGGCGACCTTCGTGGTCTGGCCGTCGCCATTGGCGCCGACATGCGTGACGTTCTTGCCCATCCTGTCGAAGATCGGCCTCATGGTGCCAAAGGCGCGCTCGGGGCCGCCGACCATGATGGTGAGGCTCGCCGCCTTGGCGCCGACCTCCCCGCCCGACACCGGCGCGTCGAGATAGTCCGCGCCCAGCGCCTCGATCTTCCTGGCAAACTCCTTCGTCGCCAGCGGCGAGATCGAACTCATGTCGACGACGATCTGGCCCTTGGAGATGCCGCTCGCGACGCCGTCCTTGCCGAACAGCACGGCCTCCACATGCGGCGTATCCGGCACCATGATGATGACGGCATCCGCCTCCTCCGCGACCTCCTTGCCCGACTTGCAGGCGATGCCGCCCGCCGCGATCAGCTCGGGCGACACCGGCGCAACGTCATGCAGGAGCACGCGATGGCCCGCAGCCAGAAGATGGCCGGCCATCGGCCGTCCCATGGTGCCAAGTCCGATGAAGCCGATGTCGATCATGTCTAATTTTCCTCAGGTCTCGAAGGTTTGCGCCGCGTGCCAGGACAAGCCTTCCAGCGTCGTCGTGCGCGGCTTGTATTCGCAGCCGATCCAGCCGCGATAGCCGATCGCGTCGAGATGGCGGAACAGGAAGGGATAGTTGATCTCGCCGGTGCCCGGCTCGTGACGGCCGGGATTGTCGGCGAGCTGGATGTGGGCGATCTGGGGGAGATATTCCTGCATGGTACGGGCGAGATCGCCCTCCATGATCTGCATGTGGTAGATGTCGTACTGGATGAACAAATTGTTCGACCGCACCTCCGAGATGAGCTGCACCGCCTGCTCGGTGCCGTTGAGGTGGAAGCCGGGAATGTCGAGCGTGTTGATCGGCTCGACCAGGAGCTTGATGTTCTCCCGCGCCAGCGTCGAGGCCGCGAAGCGCAAATTGCCGACCAGCGTCTCGTTGAGCTCGCGCGGATCGGCATTATCGGGCGCGATGCCGACCAGACAGTTGAGCTGCTCGCAATCGAGCGCCTTGGCATAGTCGATGGCGCGGAACACGCCGTCGCGGAATTCGCTGACGCGATCCGGCAGGATCGCGATGCCGCGCTCGCCCTTAGCCCAGTTGCCGGCGGGGAGATTATGCAGCACCTGCGTCAGCCCGTGGGCCTCCAGCTGCTCGCGCAGCTGCGCCTTGTCGAAATCATAGGGAAACAGATACTCGACCCCGGCAAAGCCTGCCGCTTTCGCCGCAGCAAAGCGGTCGAGGAACGGCATCTCGTTGAAGAGCATGGTGAGGTTGGCGGCAAATTTCGGCATGATGCTGTCCCCTATTCCGCCGGCTGAAGCACGCCGGACCGCTTGGTCCCGACCTCGTCGAGGGCCAGGTCCAGCACCTCCTCGAACTCGACGATGTTGTCGATCTCCGTCCCCATCGCGATGTTGGTGACGCGTTCGAGGATGAACTCGACCACCACGGGCACGCGGTGCTTCGCCATCAATTCGCGCGCGGTCGCGAATGCGGCCTGTGAGTCCTTGGGATCGGTGACGCGGATCGCCTTGCAGCCGAGGCCTTCGGCGACGGCGACATGATCGACGCCGTAGCCGCCGAGCTCGGGCGCGTTGATATTCTCGAAGGAGAGCTGGACGTGGTAGTCCATGTCGAAGCCGCGCTGGGCCTGACGGATCAGGCCGAGATAGGAATTGTTCACGACGACGTGGATGTAGGGCAGGTTGAACTGCGCGCCGACCGCGAGCTCCTCGATCAGGAACTGGAAGTCGTAATCGCCCGACAGCGCGACGATGTCGCGATCCGGGCACGCCGCGCGCACACCGAGGGCTGCCGGCAGCGTCCAGCCGAGCGGCCCGGCCTGCCCCGCATTGATCCAGTTGCGCGGCTTGTAGACGCCGAGGAACTGCGCACCCGCGATCTGCGACAGGCCGATCACGGTGACATAGGCGGTGTCGCGGCCGAAGGCCTTGTTCATCTCTTCATAGACGCGCTGCGGCTTGATCGGGACGTTGTCGAAATGGCTCTTGCGCAGCATCGCGCGCTTGCGATCGCGGCAGGCCGCGGGCCACGCCTGGCGCTCGCGAAGCCTGCCCGACCGGCGCCACTCCCTGGCGACGGTGACGAAGAGCTCGAGCGCGGCCTTGGCGTCCGAGACGATGCCGAGATCGGGATTGAACACCCGGCCGATCTGCGTCGGCTCGATGTCGACATGCACGAAGGTGCGGCCCTTGGTGTAGGTCTCGACCGAGCCGGTGTGCCGGTTGGCCCAGCGGTTACCAATGCCGAGCACGAAATCGGATTCGAGCATCGTGGCGTTGCCGTAGCGGTGGCTGGTCTGAAGGCCGACCATGCCGGCCATCAGCACGTGATCATCGGGGATCGCGCCCCAGCCCATCAGCGTCGGCACCACGGGCACGTTGGCAATCTCGGCGAATTCGACCAGGAGATCGGAGGCATCGGCGTTGATGACGCCGCCACCTGCGACGATCAGCGGCCGCTCGGCCGCATTGAGCAACTCTAGCGCCTTCTCGACCTGCTTGCGCGTCGCGGCCGGCTTGTAGACCGGCAGCGGCTCATAGGTCTCGTCGTCGAACTCGATCTCGGCGAGCTGCACGTCGAGCGGCATGTCGATCAGCACCGGTCCAGGGCGGCCGGAGCGCATGACGTGAAACGCCTGGCTGAACACCCGCGGCACCAGCGCCGGCTCGCGCACGGTCACCGCCCATTTGGTCACGGGCTTTGCGATCGACTCGATGTCGACGGCCTGAAAATCCTCCTTGTAGAGCCGCGCGCGCGGCGCCTGCCCGGTGATGCAGAGGATCGGAATGGAATCGGCGATCGCCGAATAGAGCCCGGTGATCATGTCGGTGCCGGCCGGTCCCGACGTGCCGATGCAGACCCCGATATTGCCGGCCTTCGCCCGCGTATAGCCCTCGGCCATGTGCGAGGCGCCCTCGACATGCCGCGCCAGGATGTGGCGGATCGAGCCACGCTTCTTCAGTGCCGAGTAAAGCGGATTGATCGCGGCCCCGGGAACACCGAAGGCGGTCGAAATGCCTTCCTTCTCCAGAATTCGCACGGCCGCATCGATAGCTCGCATCTTCGCCATATCGGACCTCGCTCAAATTGCGTCAGCGAGCGAGATCATCGGGCGCGCAGAAGCCGATCTCAACGAGATCGATTTTATTTTCCACGATGCGGCAGCCGTGGAAAAATCGTGGACGTCTCAATCAGTTAGATCGAGACATCCGTGAAAGCGATCATTCGAACAGCGGCGCCAGTTCCATCTGCGGCACCAGCACGAGGCCCTTGTCGGTGATGCGAATTTCCGGAATGACCGATAGCGGAATCAAATTGAAGCCCATGTAGGGGATGGTGCAGCCGGCTTCCGCCCATTCCTTCTTCAGCACCTTGACCTCTTCGGCCACCTCCGTGACGCGCTTGTCGGACAGGAGCCCCGCGATCGGCAGCGGCACCAGCGCCCTCACCTTGCCGTCGGCGACGACGCAGACGGCGCCCTGGTGCTCCTTGATCGCCGCGATCGCGACCTGCATGTCGCCTTCGTTGGTTCCGGCGACGATGATGTTGTGGCTGTCATGCCCGACGCTGGAGGCGACCGCGCCGCGCTTCAGGCCGAAATCCTTCAGCAGGCCATAGGCGACATTGCCGGCCGATTTGCCGTGGCGCTCGACCACCGTGACGAAGCACAGGCCGTAGCTCGCGAAGAGCGACGGCCAGTCCTTGGCCGGCTCGATTCTGACCTTCTCATGGATCAGCGTGATGCCGGGCAGCGCGGTCTTGATGGCGTTGACGGTGCAGGCCTTGGCCGGCAGCTCCGGCGTCAGCTTCATCTTCTCCGGCAGCTTCACGGTCGCATAGGCCGCCTTCGGATATTGATAGCGCTGCGACAGCGCCTGATCGAGACGCGGCGTGATCTTGCGATCCTCCACCACCAGCTCGCCGCCATACCAGGTGCATTGCGGCTTGAGATTGTCGTCCATCAGCACGAGATCGGCGCGGCGGCCGCCGCCGAGCCCGCCGATATCGCCTTCCATGCCGAAGCGCGTGGCGCCGTGCAACGAGCCCATCGACCAGGCCTGCTCCGGCGACATCCCGGCCTTCACCGCCTCGCGCACCACCCAGTCGAGGCCGAACAGCAGGAGATCGTCGGCGTCGCGATCGTCGGTGCACACGGCGGTGCGCTTGTGCGAAGCCCCAAGCTCGGTGATCGTCCGGATCGCCTGCGGCAGCGAGTGCCAGGGCGTGGTCGGCGGGCCGCCGCGCAGGAACACCCAGACGCCGGCGTCGAGCAGATCGTCGGCGATGTCGCGGTCGATCGCTTCATGGGTGTCGGTGACGCCGCTCGCCGCATAGGCCGCGACGAACTCGCGGCCGTAGACGTGGCCGGACACCGGGCGGCCGCGCTTCAAGGCGGCGGCGAGGATCGCGTGGCTGCGCTCGTCGCCCATGGTCACCGGCACGAAATCCATCTTCTCGCCGAGCGCCACTGCCTCGGGCCAGCGGTCGAACAGGCCGGCGATCTTGTCGGGCGTGAGGTCGCCGCCCGCGGTCTCAAGCTCCGCCGACGTGGCCGGCACGGTCGACGGCACCGTCAGGAAGATCGAGAGCGGCGCCTCGCGCGCGTCCTCCAGCATCGCCTCCACGCCGGCGACGTCCATGACGTTGCCGATCTCGTGGCTGTCGCAGAAGATCGTGGTGGTGCCGTTCAGCAGTGCGGCCTCGGCATAGGCGCAGGCCGTCACCATTGAGGATTCGATGTGGATGTGCGGATCGACCAGCCCCGGCGCGATGATGCCGCCGGCCGCGTCGTAGGTCGTGACACCGCTCCACGCCTTCTTCGCTGTTCCAGCCGGCTTGACCGCGGCGACGCGACCCCCGGTGATCCAGACCTCGCGGTTCGCGTGGATGCGCTCCGAATAGGTCGACAGCACCCGGGCTCCCGTGACCACGAGATCCGGCGCGACGCGCGCGGAGGCGACATCGGCCAGACGCCGGGTCATCGCGTGCAGGGGCGAGACGGTAAAGCGGGTAAGTCTGGTCATCGGGACCCTCGCGTGGCGTTACGGCCCCGCGATGGTTACGCCCCGCGCCATAGCGGGCAAGCGCAAATATAACGGCAGGCCCTGCTTACGCCTTAGGCGCCGAACCGCCCGCCGCTCCCGCCCTTGCAGGCCGGCGCGGGTTCCGCCGTCTCGGCGGTGCTGCGGCAGCGGGCTTGACCCGAATCCGCATCGCCCGGCCTTTTGACTCGTCGATCTCGAACGAGTTCGTCTTCCGCACGAGATCGCTCAGCTTGCGGAACCCGAACGTTCTCGGATCGAAATCCGACGCCAGGTTGGCGAGCTGCCGTCCGACTTCCCCGAGCGCGACCCAGCCGTCCTCGCTCTCCATCTGGGTGATGACCTTCTTGATGATGGGGGTCGCGGCATCAGGCGGCTGAAGCGATGTCGATCTCGCGGCGGCGTCCTGGGTGGTCGCCGGGGCGGCAAGCAGGTTCTCGGTGTAGACGAACCTTCGGCAGGCCTGCCTGAAGCTTTCCGGCGTCTTCTGCTCGCCGAACCCGAAGACATCGACGCCCTGCTCCCGGATGCGGGCGGCCAGACGGGTAAAGTCGCTGTCTGACGACACCAGGCAGAAGCCGTCGAACCGGCCGCTGTGAAGCAGGTCCATGGCGTCGATGACCAGGGTTATGTCGGACGCGTTCTTTCCCGTCGTATAGGCGAATTGCTGCTGCGGGATGATGGCGTGCTTCGACAGGATGTCGGCCCAGCCCCTCGATCGCGCATTGGAGAAGTCGCCATAGATGCGGCGAACGCTTGCTTCGCCGATCTTGGCAATCTCCTCGAACAGTCCATCCGCGATCTTTGCGGAGGCGTTGTCGGCATCGATCAGGACGGCGAGACGGGGCGAGCGAAGTTCCGACGGCATGGCGTTTCCTCAACGGGATGGACGCAGCATTCAAGGACGCGCGCGCCGGGACGGCTAGTCCTCGTTCGCCTTGAAGCGCCCCATCCCCTTCAGCACGAATGGGGCCAGCAGCGCAACCAGCGCAATGCCGAGCAGCGTCGCCGAGATCGGGCTCTGGAGCAGCGTCATGGGATCGCCGAGGCTGATCGCGAGCGCCCTGCGCAACTGGCTCTCGGCGATCGGGCCGAGGATCAGGCCGACGACGACGGGCGCGATCGGAAAATCGAACCGCCGCATCAGGAAGCCGAGCACGCCGAAGCCGGCCAGCATCGACAATTCGACCACCGAGGGCTTTGCTGCGATGGTGCCCATGGTCGCGAAGACGAGGATGCCGGCATAGAGCCATGGCTGCGGGATCGCAAGCAGCCGCACCCACAGGCCGACCAGCGGCAAATTGAGCACCAGCAGCATGCAATTGGCGATGAAGAGACTTGCGATCAGGCCCCACACGAGGTCAGGCCGCTCGGCGAACAGCAGCGGCCCCGGGTTGAGGCCGTATTGCTGGAAGCCCGCCAGCATCATCGCGGCCGTCGCCGAGGTCGGCAATCCCAGCGTCAAGAGCGGCACCAGCGTTCCGGCGGCCGAAGCGTTGTTGGCGGCCTCCGGTCCCGCGACGCCTTCGATCGCACCCTTGCCGAATTCTTCCGGGTACTTCGTCAGCCGTTTCTCGGTCGAATAGGACAGGAAGGTCGGGATCTCCGCGCCGCCCGCCGGCAGCGCGCCGATCGGGAAGCCGAACATGGTGCCGCGCAGCCACGGCTTCCACGACCGCTTCCAGTCTTCCTTCGTCATCCACAGCGACCCGCGCACCGGCTCGAGCTTCTCCTCGGTGTGGTGGCGGCGCGATGCGACGTAGAGCGCCTCGCCGACTGCGAACAGACCGACCGCAAGCGTCGTCACCTCGACGCCGTCGAGCAGCTCGGGGATGCCGAACGCGAGCCGCGCCTGACCGGTCAGCTTGTCGATGCCGACGAGGCCCAGCGTCAGGCCGATGAACAGGCTGGTGAGGCCGCGGATCGGGGAATCGCCGAAGGTCGCCGACACAGTGACGAAGGCAACGCACATCAGCGCGAAATAATCCTCGGGGCCGAAGCGCACGGCGAAATCGACCAGCCAGGGCGCGAGAAAGGCGAGCCCGATGGTGGCGATGGTGCCGGCCACGAAGGAGCCGATCGCGGAGGTCGCGAGCGCCGGCCCGCCGCGGCCGGCCTTGGCCATCTTGTTGCCTTCGAGCGCGGTCGCCATCGACGCGCTCTCGCCCGGCGTGTTGATCAGGATCGCGGTGGTCGAGCCGCCATACATGCCGCCATAATAGATGCCGGCAAACATGATCAGCGAGCCGCCGGGATCGAGCTTGTAGGTGACAGGCAGCAGCAGCGCGACCGTCAGCGCCGGGCCGATGCCGGGCAGCACGCCCACGGCCGTGCCGAGGAACACGCCGATCAGCGCATAGAGCAGATTCATCGGCTGGACGGCGACCGCCATGCCATGCGCCAGCGCGGCAAAGGTGTCCATCACAGCAGTCGCTCCAGGGGGCCGGCGGGAAGGCTCAGCGTCAACAGCCGGTCGAACGCGAGATAGATGAGGGTCGACATCACGAGGGCGATGACGGAATCGACAAGGACGGCACGGCGTCCGAATGCCGCCGACGTCGTGACGAACAGCGCCGACGTCGCCAGGATGAAGCCGCCGCCGAAGCCGATGATGGCGATCAGGAGCGCAAGTCCGGCGAGGATCAAGACCACAGGCACGGGATCGGCGCTCTCGCGCGCCGGCAGATTGCCGCGCAGCGCGTCGATGAGATTGCCGATCGCGAGCAGCGCAAGGCCGGTCGCGATCACGACCGGCATCGCCTCCGGCCCCATCCCGTACATCGCGGTGGATTGCAGGCCGCGCGCGTCCCAGACCAGCACCGCAGCGAGACCTGCGAGCAGTGCGGCGATGACGATGCCGGCGCGATCGACGCGCCGCGGCGGCTGGGCCGGATCGCCTGAGGTCATGACTTGACCAGGCCGACCGATTTCAGCACGTCGGTGACACGCACGGTTTCCTTCTTCAGGAAGTCGGCGAAGGCGTCGCCGCCGAGATAGGCGTCCTCCCAGCCCTTCTGCTTGAGGATCTCCTTCCAGGCGTCCGACTTCACCATCTTCTCGACCGCATCGCTCAAGGTCTTGCGCTGCTCCGGCGTGATGCCGGGAGGCGCGACCACCGAACGCCAGTTGGCGATCACGAGGTCGATGCCCTGCTCCTTGAAGGTCGGGATGTCGCTGCCGGCGATGCGCTTCTCCGAGGTCACGCCGATCGCGCGCAGCTTGCCGGACTTGATCTGGCCTTCATATTCGCTCATCCCCGAAATGCCCGCGGTCACCTTGCCGCCGAGGATCGCCGCCAGAGACTCGCCGCCGCCGGAGAATGGGATGTAGTTGATCTTCTTCGCATCGGCGCCGACGGCGCCGGCGAACAATGCCGCCATCACATGGTCGACGCCGCCGGCCGAACCGCCGGCGAAGGTCACCTTGGCGATATCGGCCTTGACCGCGGCGGCCAGATCCTGCGCATTCTTGATCGGCGAATTCGCCGGCACCACGATCACCTGGATTTCCTCGGTGAGGCGCGCGATCGGCGTCACCTGCTCGAGCGTCACCGGCGACTTGTTCATGGCGAGCGCGCCGACCATGACGAAGCCATTGACCATCAGCTGGTTGCCGTCGCCCTTGGCGCCGTTGACGAACTGCGCGATGCCGACGCTGCCGCCGGCGCCGGGAACGTTGGTGACCTGCACGCTGCGCGCGACGCCCGCGGCGACCAGCGCCTGCTGCATCGAACGCGCGGTCTGGTCCCAGCCCCCGCCCGGTGCCGCCGGTGCCATCAGCTTGAGCTCGAGCTGCTGGGCGAAGGCAGGCGTGGCTGCCGCAAGGGTCAGCGCCACGGCTGCGCCGACAAGGCGCGCGGGAAATCTAAACATGGGGGCATTCTCCAGGCTCGTGCGGACGTCGTTGATCGTTTGCCGCATTGTGTCGTTTGGTCGCATATCAGCCAAAACGGCCGATGCTGTCCAGCGACAGGCCCGGTTCCTTGTTAGCCAGACTTCGGCATCACCCCGCCGAGCGCGACGGTCAGCTCGCCGGCGACTTCGCGCACGATTTGGCCGATTTCCGGCAACCTGTCGTCGGTCAGACGACTGGTCATGCCGGAGACGGAGATCGCCGCCAGCGGCTCGGCGCAGTCGTTGTAGACGACTGCGGCAATACAGCGCAGGCCCATGCAGGCCTCTTCGTCATCGATCGCAAAGCCCTGTTTGCGGATCGTCGCGAGCTCCTTGAACAGGTCGCCCGGCCGCACGATCGACTTCTCGGTCAGGCGGGGCATGCCGTGATGGCGGATGACCGCGCCGACGTCCTCGTCGGAATAAGTCGCAAGCACCGCCTTGCCGACGCCTGACGTCACCATGGCGACGCGGCCGCCGACCTGGGTCAGCGAGCGCATGATCTCGCGACTCTCCATGCGGGTCAGCACGATGATGAACTCGTCGTCGACGACGGCGAGATTGGCGGTCTCGCGGGTGAGATCGCGCAGCTTGCGCAAATAGGGAATCGCCTGCGTGGAGAAATTACGCCGCCGGGCAAAGCTCGCGCCGACCGTGAAGCTGCGCACGCCGACATGCCATTTGGACTCGGCGCGGTCGAACTGCACGAAGCGGCGGCTTTCCAGCGTCGCCAGCAGGCGGTGCACGGTCGAGGCCGACAGGCCGGTGCGCACGGCAAGGTCGCTGAGGCGATAGCCTTCGTCGTCTTCGGCCAGCGTCTCGAGGATCGACAGCGCGCGATCGACGGACTGCACGCCGCCATCGCGCGCCTCGTGGTCGGCCTCCGATGGCGATCGAGGCTCGAGCGATTTGCGCCGGATCACGTTCTTGCTCATCGCGACCTGCATTCGTACTTCTTCCCCTCTCCCCGCTTGCGGGGAGAGGGTCAGGGTGAGGGGGAGCCTCCGCAAGGACGGTAGCAGTCAGACTCGCGGAGAGTCCCCCTCACCCGGAATTTGCTGCGCAAATTCCGGCCTCTCCCCGCAAGCGGGGAGAGGCGAAGGTCGTCATGCTCAGAGCAGCCCTGCCCCGCGCGCCCACTTGTACTTGGCGCCGAGCACCTCGACCGGAAGCTCGGTGGAGTAGGCGTAGGCCGGGATGCCGTTCTGGTAGAGATATTCGGCGGCCTCCTCGACCTCGACGTCGCCGGCGAGCGAGGCGACGATCGGCTTCACGAAGCCCTTGGCCTCCATCTCCTTCTTCACCTCGACCATGTTGCGGGCGAACACCATCGGCGGCGTGACGATGGTGTGCCAGTAGCCGAGGATCAGCGAATGGATGCGCTCGTCCGACAGGCCGAGCTTCACCGTGTTGACATAGGTGATCGGCGGCTCGCCACCGGTGATATCCACAGGATTTCCGGCCGCGCCGAACGGCGGGATGAACTTGCGGAAGGCCGCGTCCAGATCCGGCGGCATCGACATCAGCGACAGGCCGTTGTCGACGCAGGAGTCCGACAGCAGCACGCCCGAGCCGCCCGCACCGGTGATGATCAGCACGTTCTCGCCCTTCGGCGTCGGCAGCACCGGCACGCCGCGGGCGAATTCGAGCAGCTGCCGCAAGCTGCGGGCGCGGATCACGCCCGACTGCGCCAGCACGTCCTCGTAGATCTTGTCGTTGCCGGCGAGCGCGCCGGTGTGCGAGGACGCCGCCTTGGCGCCGGCAGAGGTGCGGCCGGCCTTGAGCACGACGACCGGCTTCTTCTTGGAGACGCGCTTGGCGGCTTCCGCGAAGGCGCGGCCGTCCTTGAGGTCCTCGCAGTGCTGCGCGATCAGGTTGGTGTTGGGATCCTGCTCGAAGAAGGCGAGCAGATCGTCCTCGTCGATGTCGGACTTATTGCCGAGGCCGACGATCGCCGAGACGCCCATCTTGGCCGAGCGCGAGAAGCCGATGATGGCCATGCCGATGCCGCCCGACTGCGACGACAGCGCCGCGTGGCCCTTGACGTCGTAGGCGGTGCAGAAGGTCGCGCAGAGATTGGCGGGCGTATAGTAGAAGCCGTAGATGTTCGGCCCCATCAGGCGGATGTCGTACTTCTTGCCGACCTCGACGATCTCGGCCTGCAGCTCCGGCGCGCCGGCCTCCGCAAAGCCCGACGGAATCAGCACCGCACCCGGGATTTTCTTCTCGCCGCATTCGGTGAGGGCAGCCGTCACGAACTTCGCGGGAATCGCGAACACCGCGGTGTCGATCACGCCCGGCACGTCCTTGACGCTCTTGTAGGCCTTGTAGCCGAGGATCTCGGTTGCCTTGGGATGGATCGGATAGATGTCGCCCTTGTAGCCGCCGTTGATGAGGTTCTTCATCACGGAGTTGCCGATCTTGCCGTCCTCGGCGGAGGCGCCGACCACGGCGACCGCCTTCGGCTGCATGATGCGGCTCATGGCAGCTACAATCTCTTCGGTCGGGCGCGGCTTCGGCTTGGGCACATAGGCGAAGTCGACGACGATACGCACGTCGGCCGCAATCGCGCTCTTCGCCGTCGCGAACACCGGATTGAGGTCGAGCTCGACGATCTCAGGGAAATCGGTGACGAGCTGCGAGACCTTGACGATGACGTCGGCGAGCGCCGTACGGTTCACCGCCTCGCCGCCGCGCACGCCCTTCAGGATCTCATGGGCCTGGATGCCGTCGAGCATCGACAGCGCGTCTTCCTTGGTCGCGGGCGCGAGGCGGAAGGTGATGTCCTTCAGCACTTCGACCAGCACGCCGCCGAGGCCGAAGGCGACCAGCTTGCCGAACGAGCCGTCGGTGATCGAGCCGACGATGACTTCGGTGCCGCCAGCCAGCATCTGCTGCACCTGGACGCCCTCGATCTTGGCGTCGGACTTATATTTCTTGGCGTTGGAGAGAATGGTCTCGTAGGCCTTCTCGGCCTCCTCGGCCGTCTTGAGGCCGACGATGACGCCGCCGGCTTCGGTCTTGTGGAGAATGTCGGGCGAAACGATCTTCATCACGACCGGGAAGCCCATCGAGGACGCCATCTTGCCGGCCTCGCCCGCCGACCTTGCCACGCCCTCCTTCGGCACCGGAATGCCGTAGGCGTCGCAGACCAGCTTGCCTTCCGGCGCCGTCAGGCTGGTGCGATTGTCCGCCTTGACCTGGTCGAGCACCTTGCGGACGGCATCTTTGGAATTGGACATGTGGCTTTCTCCCTTGACCTAGTTCGTTCTTTGCAAAGCGCGCGCGTGTTGCGGCTGCCCGTGATGCTTGCCATTCGCCGCGCTCTGTTCCATGCGGCGGGACGGAGTGGCATAAAGCCCGAGATTACTCCGCCCGCTTGGATCAAAAATGGCTGGCGATGGCATTTGGTATGCCAGAAGCCAATTTGTCAAGCTGCGGCACTGCCTGGAATGCCGCAAAAAATAGGCAGCTTGACATTCTGGCATGTGGTATGCCAAAAACTTTCCCGTTAATAATCCTGTAAAAGACGACTCCCAACGGAGGAGATTCGTCGTGTCACTGCGGAAACCAACCAAGGCGTTGCCGAACATGGCCGAGGCAGATATCGCAATCGTTCGTATTGCCCCGGAGAGCAGCTTCAAGAACAAGGCGTATGACGCCTTGAAGGAAGCCATCCTCAAGATGGACATCTACTCGACGCCCGAGCCGGTGATGCTCGACGAGCGCGCACTGTCCGAGCGCCTGGGTGTCAGCCGCACGCCGATCCGCGAAGCGATCGCGATGCTCGAGCAGGACGGTTTCGTGAAGACCGTGCCGCGCCGCGGCATCATGGTGGTGCGCCGGACCAAGAGCGAGATCGTCGACATGATCCGCGCCTGGGCGGCGCTGGAGAGCATGGCGGCCCGCCTCATCACCACCACCGCGCGCAAGAAGGACATCACGGCGCTGCGCGACTACTTCAAGGACTTCGGCAAGGACCGCCTGCCCGAGGATCACGTCGAGGAATATTCGCGCGCCAACATCGCCTTCCACCAGGCGCTGATCTCGCTGTCGGAATCGCCCGTGCTGGTCGATCTCACCAACGACCTGCTGCTGCACGTGCGCGGCTACCGGCAACTGACCATCGGACGCAAGGACCGCACCGCGACCTCGCTGCCCGAGCATCTCGGCATGATCGAAGCACTGGAAGCGCGCGACACCGAGCTCGCCGAGAAGCGCGCTCGCGACCACACCCTTGGCCTTGCCGCTTACGTCGAAGCGCACGGTCAGGAACTCTTTACCTAGCAACGTTCACCAGAAGGGCGAAACATTCGCCCCAGTATTGAGACCAGGGAGACAAGGCCCATGCTGAACACCGCGACCAAGTCCGAGGCACCGGGCACCGAGCAGGAATTGACGGATGGCTTCCATCTCGTCATCGACGCGCTCAAGCTGAACGGCATCAACACCATCTATAATGTGCCGGGCATCCCGATCACGGACTTGGGCCGCATGGCGCAGGCCGCCGGCATTCGCGTGATCTCCTTCCGCCACGAGCAGAACGCCGGCTATGCCGCGGGCATTGCCGGCTACCTCACCAAGAAGCCCGGCGTCTGCCTCACGGTCTCCGCGCCCGGCTTCCTCAACGGTCTCACCGCGCTCGCGCACGCGACCACCAACTGCTACCCGATGATCCTGGTCTCGGGCTCCTCGGAGCGCGAGATCGTCGACCTGCAGCAGGGCGACTACGAGGAAATGGACCAGCTCGCGATTGCCAAGCCCCTGTGCAAGGCGGCCTATCGCGTGCTGCACGCCCAGGACATCGGCATCGGTTTTGCCCGCGCCATCCGCGCCGCCGTCTCCGGCCGTCCGGGCGGCGTCTATCTCGACCTGCCGGCCAAGCTGTTCGGCCAGGTGATGAACGCCGAGGCCGGCCAGAAGTCGCTGGTCAAGGTGATCGACGCAGCGCCTGCGCAGATCCCCTCGCCTGCGTCGGTGAAGCGCGCGCTCGACGTGCTCAAGAGCGCAAAGCGTCCGCTCATCATCCTCGGCAAGGGCGCGGCCTACGCGCAGGCCGACGAGGAGATCAAGAGCTTCGTCGAGAAGAGCGGCGTGCCGTTCCTGCCGATGAGCATGGCCAAGGGCCTCCTCCCCGACACGCATCCGCAATGCGCCGGCGCGGCCCGCTCGACGGTGCTGAAAGAGTCCGACGTCGTCATGCTGATCGGCGCGCGGCTGAACTGGCTGCTCTCGCACGGCAAGGGCAAGAGCTGGGGCGAAGCGCCCAAGAAGTTCATCCAGGTCGACATCGAACCGCGTGAAATGGACTCCAACGTCGAGATCGTCGCGCCCGTCGTCGGCGACATCGGCTCGGTCGTATCGGCCTTCAACCAGGCGATCAGCACGGGTTGGACCGCGCCGCCGGCCGAATGGACCAAGGCCATCGGGTCCAAGCGTGACGAGAACGTCGCCAAGATGGCGCCGAAGCTCATGAACAACAAGTCGCCGATGGACTATCACGGCGCGCTCGGCGTGCTGAAGAACGTCATCAAGGACCATCCCGAGGCGATCCTCGTCAACGAGGGCGCCAACACGCTCGACCTCGCCCGCGGCGTCATCGACATGTTCAAGCCGCGCAAGCGTCTCGACGTCGGCACCTGGGGCGTGATGGGCATCGGCATGGGCCAGGCGATCGCCGCCGCGCTCGAGACGGGCCATCCCGTGCTCGCGGTGGAAGGCGACTCGGCCTTCGGCTTCTCCGGCATGGAGGTCGAGACCATCTGCCGCTACAACCTTCCGATCTGCGTCGTCATCTTCAACAATGACGGCATCTATCGCGGCACCGACGTCAACAGCGTCAACGCGGATCCCGCGACGACCGTGTTCGTCAAGGGCGCGCGTTACGACAAGATGATGGAAGCCTTCGGCGGCGTCGGCGTGAATGCCACCTCGCCCGACGAGCTCAAGCGCGCCGTCAACGAGGCGATGGCCTCGGGCAAGCCGACGCTCATCAACGCGGTGATCGATCCGGCCGCCGGCTCGGAGAGCGGCCGCATCGGCAACCTCAATCCGCAGAGCGTCTTGCAGAAGAAGAAGTAAGGCATGATCCGGAAAAGTGTGAAGCGGTTTTCCGGAAAGATCATGCCCAAACAAAAAGCTAAAGCGCGAAACGCGCTTTAGTCCTCCCCTTCAACCCATTACTCCCTGCGGGTGCAGGGGCAGACAGAGTATACGGAGCAATACGATGACCAAAGCGCTCACGGGCGTTCGCATTCTCGACTTCACCCACGTCCAGTCCGGACCGACCTGCACGCAGCTGCTCGCCTGGTTCGGCGCCGACGTGATCAAGGTTGAACGCCCGGGCGTGGGTGACATCACCCGCGGCCAGTTGCAGGACATCCCGAACGTGGACAGCCTGTATTTCACCATGCTGAACCACAACAAGCGCTCGATCACGCTCGACACCAAGAACCCCAAGGGCAAGGAAGTCCTCACCGAGCTGATCAAGAAGTGCGACGTGCTGGTCGAAAACTTCGGCCCCGGCGTGCTCGACCGCATGGGCTTCCCCTGGGAGAAGATCCACAGCCTCAACCCGAAGATGATCGTCGCCTCGATCAAGGGCTTTGGTCCCGGACCGTATGAGGACTGCAAGGTCTATGAGAACGTCGCGCAGTGCACGGGAGGCGCCGCTTCCACCACCGGCTTCCGCGACGGCCTGCCGCTCGTCACCGGCGCGCAGATCGGCGACACCGGCACTGGCCTGCATCTCGCGATCGGTATCCTGGCCGCGCTCCACCAGCGCACCACGACCGGCAAGGGTCAGAAGGTCACCGCTGCGATGCAGGACGGCGTGTTGAACCTCGCCCGCGTCAAGCTGCGTGACCAGCAGCGCCTCGCCCACGGTCCGCTCAAGGAATATAGCCAGTTCGGCGAAGGCATTCCGTTCGGCGATGCCGTGCCGCGCGCCGGCAACGATTCCGGCGGCGGCCAGCCCGGCCGCATCCTGAAGTGCAAGGGCTGGGAGACCGATCCCAACGCCTACATCTACTTCATCACCCAGGCCCCGGTCTGGGAGAAGATCTGCGACGTGATCGGCGAGCCGACCTGGAAGACCGATCCGAACTACGCCAAGCCGGCCGTCCGCCTGCCGCGCCTCAACGAGATCTTCGCCCGCATCGAGCAGTGGACGATGACCAAGACCAAGTTCGAGGCGATGGAAATCCTCAACAAGGACGACATCCCCTGCGGCCCGATCCTGTCGATGAAGGAGATCGCCGAGGACCAGTCGCTGCGCGCGACCGGCACCGTGGTCGAGGTCGACCACCCCACCCGCGGCAAGTACATCTCGGTCGGCAACCCGATCAAGCTGTCGGATTCCCCGAGCGAGGTCGAGCGTTCGCCGCTGCTCGGCGAGCACACCGACGAGATCCTGCGCTCCGTGCTCGGCTTCTCGGATCACCAGGTCGCCGATATCCACGAGTCCGGCGCGCTCGACCCGCCGCAGAAGCAGGCCGCGGAGTAAGCGGTTCGATTTGAGACACGAAAGGCCGCCGGTTTTCGGCGGCCTTTTTGTTGGCGGCGAGAGGAACTGCATCGCGCAATCGGCACGCTTGCGGCGATGACCAGCCGACGCCGAATTAAGGACGGGGCCGGTGGAACCGATGCGGTCGCCGGCCGTTATTCTTTCGCCGGCGCGCTCCCGGAAATGCGAGCGAGCCGCCTCCACAGCGAGTGACCGAGCGCCTCGCAGAATACCTGCCCAACGCTGAAGAATTGTCCTCCTCGTTCCGAGGATGACAAGTCGATCCATCTCAGCTTGCGAGCGGGAGGCGTCGCGTCCGGCACTTGCCAGGACCACGCCCGTTGATCAAACCGAGGTCGATATGTTGAGACATCAATCCTCTGATCGCGCCAAGCGTGAAGCCGACAAGGCGTTCAAGCCTGCCAACACGCACAAGCCGATGAACGACTATGCGAAGGACCAGCACTCCTTCAACGAGAACCGTGAGCGGTTGAAAGCGGAACGGTTGGCCCGCGAAGCCAAGCCCCGCGAGGCCAAGCCGAGGGGTCGCTCCGAATAGGGAGCGGCATGAAGGGGCGCCTCACGATCGGCGCCCGCGCCTGGCCTATAGCATCGGCCTAGAGCATCGAGAGCACGACGATCCCGTCTTCAAGTTCGCCGGAAGCCAGCCGTATCCGCGCGATCCGCTCGAACTCCGTCCGGTACTTCTGGAGATAGCTGAAGGCCTGCTTCTGCGTCTGAAACGTGGTGGCAAGCCGGCACATCTGTCGACCCGCGCCAAGCGCGAGGAAAAAGGTGATGGTGCCGCCCTTGTCCGGCTTGATCCTAGGCACGACCCGCACTCTTTGGCATGTGACCGGCCCTCCTGGAGTGATCGTCGGCGCTATCGAACCCGACTAGAGCCCTTCACGTTCCGATGGAATCGGAACGGGGCTCTAGATTCTTGTTTTGACGCGTTTTCCTGCCGCGAACCGGTATCCACTTCGCTCGAAAACACTCTAGCGCGGCGATTTCCGCGCGCGCTTCTTCGGCACAGGCGCCGGCAACGACGCGCGAATATCTGCGTCGGCCGCTTCCTTGGCCTCCCGCAACTCGCGTAGCCGCGCCATGTTCTTGCGGAGTTCGGCAGACTGCCGTTCGGCATCCGCCATCGCGCGCGCGCCTTCTTCAGCCGCCAGACGTTGGCGGTTGGAACGCGCGATACCTGCGGGCGAAGGTTCTGCCGATTTCCTGGCGCTCATCTTCCACCGTGCTTGGCAACGGACAAAACCCGCTCAATCCAGGGATCGAGCGGGTCGCACGGCCGTTTCAGTACATCCGTGAAACGGCACTGGAGAGCTTAGGCCAGCGAGAGATTCTCAGCGCTGACTTTGCCCCGCATCTTGTCGGTCTTGGCCTCGAAGTTGACCTTTTGGCCCTCGGCGAGACCCGAAAGCCCGGCCCGTTCGACCGCGCTGACGTGAACGAACACGTCGTTGCCACCGTCGTCCGGCTGAATGAATCCAAAGCCCTTCTGGCCGTTAAACCACTTCACTGTTCCTGTCGGCATTCTTCTTCTCCAAAGCGCGCATGCGCGTAGCCCGCGTGACGCTCACGCAGAATCGATTCAATTCGTCGATGTCTCTGGAAAAAGGAGCCCGCGGGCGCATTCAACAAGGCACAGCGGCTGAACGAATGGCGACAAGGTATACCCCATCACGGTCGGTTACAAGGCTTGGACCGGATTTAATTGGGCGCCGGCTTCGGCGGAATGTTTGAGGCTCGCGACACTTTCGACGAGCAACGTATCTTAGTGGACATACACGCCACGGATTTGTGGGTATGGTTGCTCGTCACCGCCCGGCCCGTGGCTTTTACCGGTGATGAGAACGCCAGTTGCGCTCCCGCCCCATCCGAACAAGGGGAGCATTGCTATGGAACGGCGTCGCTTCAAACAGAGTCAAACTCTCAAACAGCGGCTCATCAATGAGGTCGGCCGTCTGCGCGACGAGGCCCGCTTACTCCCTCCCGGCCGGCGCCGCGAGATGCTGCTGCGAAGGGTGCGGCAGGACGAGACGGCCATCCAGATCGATGCATGGCTCAGCTCTCCGGGCCTGAGGGCGCCGACGTAACACAACAATATCGAGTCGATTTCGCGGGACAGAGCGGCGTGATCAATCCGCCAAGGCGACCGCGCGTCGGATAACCTCGATTTTAGCTGCGCCCTCAGCGATCTCCGCTCCCGAGCTGCTCGCGAAAAAACTGCACAACGGCCGCATTGAACTCGCGATGGAAGGCAACCCGGTCGAACCCCGCCGGCACGTCGGTGCAGATGCGCGGCACGGCCGCCGCAAGCTCGGCCGAGCAAGGCGCGAGGAAGGCGAAGTGGCCGGCCGGCACGACATGTATCTCGGGCTTGCCCGGCAGCCACCCCGCGACGCGCGCCACGGGCGAACCGTCGCCCACGCCGGGACCGCCGAACTGCGAACGCCAGAACTGGAAAGCGATCTTGATGACAGCGACATTCTTCCTAGTCAGAACCGCCGGTGCGGGATCGACGATCACTGCCGCGCGGATCCGAGCATCCTGCGGCGGGTCAGGTAGCGTTTCCCCGTTGTGGAGCTGCGCGCATGTTCCAGTCGTCTCCTTGCAGTTTCCGGCAAGCCAGGTGAAATCCGGCTTGATCCCCATCAGCGCCAGTCCGGTATAGCCACCGAGCGAGAAGCCGAAGAAACCGACCTTGGCGGGATCGATCACCGCCCTGTCCTTCCAGTCCTTCAGCATGAAGTCGAGCAGACGCACCATGTCCGCCGGACGCGATCCCCACACCGGCAGCGTATCGCGCCGCGACGAGTCGTTGGTGGTGTCGCCTGGATGATTGATGGAAGCGACGACGAAGCCGGCATCGGCCAGCGCCTCCGCGGTGTCATGGTTCGCGCCGAACCAGCCGCCCCGGCCGTGCGAGAAGATGACGAGCGGGAGCTTTGCCCCGGTGACGGGACAATCCTTCGTGCCCTTCAGGTCGAAATCGGCACCGACCGAAAGACTGCCAAGCGCGACATGCGTCGGCTCCGCCGCGCACGGATACCAGATCGCACCTGCGAGAGCGGGATCGGATTGGAGAAGCTGAATGCCTGCGGCTTCGGCTGGCAAACCAAGACAGCAGAGTATGGCGGCAAAAGCCCAAAGCGTGCTGCGCAACGAAAGCCCCCTCGATTTCGCGCAAGAGTTGAAAGAGGAACGATAGCGGAATTGTGGCTTCAACTGATCGGAATCCAGCGCGGCACATGGGCGATGTATTCCAGGTCCTCGCGCCCAGCACCAAGGCGGACAAGACACGCCAGGTGTGAGCTAGCTCCCCTCGCCTGCGTCCCCGTCGCTTCCCTCGTCGCCCGCGACATATTCGAGGATGTCTCCGGGCTGACAGTCGAGCTCGCGGCAGATCGCTGCCAAGGTCGAGAAGCGCATCGCCCTCGCCTTGCCCGTCTTCAGGATCGACAGGTTCTGGATGGAAATGCCGATTGCGTCGGCGAGGTCAAATGGTCGGGCAGGATCTACAATGCCGACGACGGAAAGACCTATGCGAGCACCGTCACCTTGCTGCCATCAGGCAATCTCAACGTCCGGGGCTGCATGGGGACGTTGTGCGCGGGTGAAGACTGGACGCGGTGAGCGGCAAACCGATCCAAGACAACTTCAAGGACAACTTCAAGGACAACTTCAAGGACAACTTCAAGGACAACTTCAAGGACAACTTCAAGGACAACATCAAAGGCCGCCGGTTTCGGCGGCCCCTAGGCGAACGCCCCCGTCAGCCGCCCAACCCGTTCCGGGCCGCGCGAAGAATATCGTCCGACAGTTTGGGATCGTTCACGGCCCGGGCGAGCACGAGCGCCCCGACCAGGGAGGATAAGGTCGCGAGCGCCTGGTCATCGCGCCGCTTCAGCTTCGTCCCTTTATCCATCCGGCTGCTCAGCCACCCCACCATACCCCTCACCCCGGCCGTGAAGCGCTCGCGTGCGCCTTTGCTCTGCTGCCGCATCTCGCAACACAAGGCTGCAAAGGGGCAGCCGCTTCCCGGGTCGTCGCGGTGCTCCGCCGAGAGATATTCGGAAACATAGTCATCGACAGTCGCGTCTTCGCGCAGTTCCCGCCCTTTGGCCGCAATCGCGTCGGCGACCGCCTCCTCGACCAGCCGCTCCTTTGAGCCGAACTGGCTGTAGAGGCTGCCGTGGGTCATCCCGGCGGCTTCGGTCAGCGCATCCACGCCGACCCCGGAGATGCCTCGTTCCCGCATCAGGCGGGATGCGGCCTTGAGAATGCGATCGCGGTTCTCGGCCGCTTTTTCCTTCGAGATGCGCATGTTGCAGACCTTTGGCCCGTGGAAAACCGGGGAGCCTTGACAATTATAATTACGATCGTCATTTTATGCAATGATTACGATCGTAATCAAAGAGAGACCGAACCAGAACGAACCGATGCCGGCCCGCGTGCGCGATGTGATCGCCCACCGCCGCCCGGCATCATCAGGAGAAGAGATGGCTGAGCCCCATGGGAAGATCGCCCTCGTGACCGGCGCCTCGTCAGGCATCGGCGAGGCAACCGCAGAGCGGCTCGCGAAAGGCGGCTACAAGGTTTACGGCACCAGCCGTCGCGGGGCCGAGGCCGGCAAACGATCGTTCGAGATGCTGTCCCTCGATGTGACCAGCGACGAATCCGTGGACGCCGCCGTCAACGAGGTGATCCGGCGCTCCGGCCGCATCGATCTGCTCGTGAACAATGCAGGCTTCGGCGTTGCTCCTGCCGGCGCGGAGGAGAGCTCGCTCGATCAGGCCCGGTCGATCTTCGAGACCAATTTTTTCGGGCTGGTACGAATGACGCGCGCCGTCGTGCCCCACATGCGCCGCCAGGGACGCGGCCGCATCATCAACATCGGCTCCGTGCTCGGCTTCCTGCCGATGCCGTATGGCGCGCTCTATGCCGCCACCAAACACGCGGTGGAAGGCTATTCGGAATCGCTCGATCACGAGCTGCGCATGTGGGGCATCCGCGTTTCGGTCATCGAGCCCGCCTACACCAAGACGCCGTTCGATGCGAATTTCATCGAACCCGACGCCAAGCTCGAGGAATATCGCGCCGTTCGTGCCGACGTCAGCAAGCGGGTGAACGAAGTGATGGCAACGGCCGAGCCGCCCGGCGTCGTCGCCGATGCCGTCCTCGCAGCCGCCGATGCGGCGCGCCCGAAGATCCGGTACACGGCCGGCCGCCTTGCGGGCCGCCTGCGCTTGCTTCGCCGCTTTGCGCCGGCCGGACTGGTGGATGCCGGAATTCGAAAGGACCTGCGGCTTGATGCCGGTCGCGTCGCAGCCGCCAGCCGCGCGCGCGCGTTCTGAAAAGCCGCCGCGGCGCGCCGACGGCCGTCATCACAGCCAGCTCCGAACATCCCATGCGCAGGAACACATGAAAGCACTTGTCTTGAAACGTTATGGCCGGCCGGATCAGGTCGCATTGACCGAAATGCCTCGGCCTGCACTCAAGCCGGACGACATCCTGGTTGAGGTTCACGCCGCCGGCCTCAATCCCATCGACACCATGATTCCGAAAGGGACATTCAAGCCCATTCTCAAGCTCGATCTGCCGGCAACGCTCGGCAGCGACCTCGCCGGCGTCGTGGTGGAGGTTGGACGCCAGGTGACCCGCTTCAAGCCGGGCGATGCCGTCTTCGCCAGCATCTTCGATCTCAGCAGCACTGGCGCGCTCGCGGAATTCGCGCGCGTGCCGGAGAACGCGGCCGCACTCAAGCCCGCCAATCTGGACTTCGTGCAGGCAGCCTCGATCCCGATGGTCGGACTGACCTCGTGGCAGGCACTCAAGGAGCGCGCGCAGCTCAAGCCCGGCCAGAAAGTCTTCATCCCCGCAGGCTCTGGCGGTATCGGCACTTTCGCGATCCAGCTTGCAAAATATCTCGGCGCGAAAGTCGGGACGACCACGAGCACGGGCAATGTCGGCCTGGTCCGCAGCCTCGGCGCCGACGAGGTGGTCGATTACAAGAAGCTGCAATTCGAGGACGTGCTGAAGGACTACGATGCCGTGCTGGGGACCGTCAGGGGCGATGCGATCGAGAAATCGCTGCGAATCCTGAAGCGCGGAAGCACGATCGTCTCGCTCGTCGGCCCACCGGACGCCGCGTTCGCGCGCGCCCGCGGCATGAACTTCGTCATGAAGTTCCTGTTTGGGCTGCTGAGCCGCAAGATGATCCGCGGCGCCAGGACCTGCGGTGCGGCCTATTCGTTCCTGTTCGTGCGTCCGGACGGCGGCCAGCTCGCGGAACTCGGCAAGCTCCTCGAAGCAGAGCGTATCCGGCCCGTGATCGACAGGATATTTCCGTTCGACCAGGCCAAGGAGGCGCTCGCCTATCTTGAGCAGGGCCGCGCCAAGGGGAAGGTCGTCGTACAGATGAGGTGAGGCAAGAAAATCCGGGACGTCGTGTCGGATCGGCGACGTCTCGGTCGTCCTCGGGACATGAATGGGCCGTAGACGCTAATGTCGGGTCCATCAATGCAAGAGGATGAATGAACATGCCCAGCACTGTCCGCCTGCACCGCGTTCTCACGACCAGCCCCGAGAAAGTCTATCGCGCCTTCCTCGAGGCCGATGCGCTGGCAAAATGGCTTCCGCCGAACGGCTTCACCTGCACCGTGCATCATTTGGAGCCGAAGGTCGCGGGCACGTTCAAGATGTCGTTCCGGAACTTCACGACGGGCAACAGCCACGCCTTCGGCGGCGAATATCTCGAGCTCGTTCCCGGCGAACGTCTCCGCTACACCGACAGGTTCGACGATCCCAACCTGCCCGGCGAGATCCAGGTGACCGTGATCCTGAAGAAAGTTTCTGTCGGCACCGAGGTGGACATCACGCAGGCCGGCATCCCCGACGTGATCCCGCCGGAAGCCTGTTATCTCGGCTGGCAGGAATCGCTGCGAAACCTGGCAAAGCTCGTCGAGCCCGAGATCAATCAATAGGGCCAAAGCGGAGCGAGCGCCTCGTCCTTCGAGACGACCGCGGAGCCTGTCATCGGGCCGCGCTTTGCGCGGACCCGGTGGCGGTCTCCACAGGATGAGGCTAAACGGCATCGGCGCCCGTTGAAACTACGGCCACGCACTCCATCCTCATCCTGAGGGCCCGCCAAAGGCGGGCGTCTCGAAGGATGGCCGCAGAAACGGTCTTCAATGCCATAGCCGTGTCCGCAAGCGGGGCGAGCAATCGAGCCCGGTCGCCTCGCGGCCTACGCGCCCGCCTTCGGCGCGATCCCGCCGCTCGCGGTCCAGCGGTCCGGGTCGGGACTGTGGCCGATCAGCGCGAGGCCGTAGGCGATCGACTCGAACTGGTCGCCCGACATCAGGCGTTCGTTGCCGAACCGATCGGCGAACAGCTTTCGGACGGCGGGCACGAAGGAGGTCCCGCCGGTCAAGAACACCTTCTCCACCTCGCGCGCGGTGATGCCGGCCTCGCCCAGCACCTTGTCGACGGTCGCACCCAGCCTGGCGATATCGTCGGCAATCCAGGATTCAAAATTCTTCCGCGTGATGGTCGAGCCGATGTCGACCCCGCCGCCTTTGAAGCGGAAATCCACCTGATCCTGCCCCGACAGCGCGACCTTGGCGTTCGACACCGCGCGGTACAGCGAAAAGCCGAGGTCGAGATCGACGATGGTGATGAAATCCTCGAGCAATTCCGGCTTCAGCGCGGTGCGCGCCAGCTCGCGGAGCTCGCGCAGATCGCCGTTGCTCTTCATCATCGCGAGCTGATGCCAGCGCGCAAGGTTGGTGTAGTGGCCGGTGGGGACCGGCAGCACCTTGTCGAACGAGCGGAAGCTCGAGCCTTTTCCCAGCCGCGGCGAGACGACGTGGTCGACGATGCGGTAGTCGAACGTGTCGCCGGCAATGCCGATGCCGGCATGTCCAAGCGGCTCGGCGCGCAAGCTACCTCCCGTGCGCGAGAAGCGCATCACGGAGAAGTCGCTGGTGCCGCCGCCGAAATCCGCGACCAATACGGTGGCATCGCGCTCCAGGCGGCGGGCAAAGGAGAACGCGGCGCCCACGGGCTCGTAAACATAGCGCGCGTGGCCGGCGCCGAGACGCTCGAACGCGGCCCGGTAGCGCTGCATCGCCAGCGCCTCGTCGGGATTGCCGCCGGCGAAGCGCACCGGACGGCCGACCGTGATCGTCGACGTCTCGAAGCCGAACCTGTCGCCGCCATGGCGCGCCAGCGTCCGCAGGAACGCCGCCAAAATATCCTCGAACTTGAAGCGCTGCCGGAACACCTGCGTGGTGTTGAAACGGCTGCTCGCCGCGAAGGTCTTGAACGACTGGAGGAAGCGGTAGACGTGGCGTCCTTCGAGAAACTGCTCGATCGCCCACGGGCCACCCTCGGCCTGGGCGCCGGCTCCCGGCCGGTCCTCCCAGAAGCACAGGGCCGAGACGAAAGTGCTGTGGCGTTGTCCGCCGTGATCGAAGCGGATGGCCTCGACCCGGCGGTCGTCCGCCGCAAGCGCTACGACCGTATTGCTGGTCCCAAAATCGATGCCGATCGAGACGGCGGGCGAGGCGCTCGACATGAACCACTCTGACAGTTGATTGGAAAAGGGGGCAGACCACTAACGACTTTGACCTGCCCTGCCAAGGCCCGGATCCCCAGGGATTCCGCCCAAATCCGCCCCAATGCGCGGCTTCAGCGGCTGTTTTGCAATTTTCAGCCCGGAACGGCCCCTTTAACGCATCATTATGCTGCAATGCGGGATAGCACATGCTGCTATGCAATGGCATGCATGGACATTGGCATCTGGTATACATAAATTGCCTTTCGAAATGAGACAGCACTACTGACCGTCTCAAGAAAGGAATTCCGATGTCCAAGACCGCTTCCGTCGCTTTCGCCCCCTCCTCCACCCTGTTCGCGCGTTTCATGGCCGCGGTGGACCGCTTCCTGATGGCCAGCGCCGAGATCTCGAATCACAACGGCGACCTGCCCCGTTTCGGCCTGTAAGCGCGCGCTTTCTGCGCCGCGGGAGCCGCACGCCGGTTTCGCAGGTGTCGACATACTACTTTTGATGAATGGCCCCGCAGGACGGGGCCATTTCTATTTGTGCTGTCCTGAGTCACTGCCGCAGTCGGAGAAGGATCCTGCGGCATTTGCGCACGGTGACCGGACCAGCGCTTGAACCTTGGCATAATGAATACAAGAATGCCGCTCCAGCGCTCGCAGAAAATTAGAGGCGCCACGGGAGGCTTTATGACGGACATGGTGCAGGCAACGGCCCCTACAACCGCGCGCGTTAGCGACACGTATCGCTGGGCGCAATTGGCGATCGGTGTAGCGGCGATGGTGATGATCGCCAACTATCAATACGGCTGGACATTCTTCGTCCCCGACATCCAGAAGAAATTCGGCTGGGATCGCGCGTCGATCCAATGGGCCTTTACTCTGTTCGTCCTGTTCGAGACCTGGTTGGTGCCGATCGAAGGCTGGTTCGTTGACAAATACGGTCCGCGCATCGTCGTGCTGGTGGGCGGCGTGCTCTGCGCCATGGGCTGGGCGATCAACGCACAGGCCACCACGCTCAACGGCTACTATCTCGGCATGATCATCGCGGGCATCGGCGCGGGCGGCGTCTATGGCACTTGCGTCGGCAACGCGCTGAAATGGTTTCCCGACAAGCGCGGTCTCGCTGCGGGCATCACGGCGGCCGGCTTCGGTGCAGGCTCCGCGCTGACCGTCGCGCCGATCCAGGCCATGATCAAGGACAGTGGCTTCCAGACCACCTTCCTGTATTTCGGCCTCGGACAAGGCATCATCATCTGCATCCTCGCCTTCTTCCTGCTGGCGCCGAAGGCCGGCCAGGTGCCGACCGTGGTGGCGAACGCCGCGCTGGTGCAGACGCGTCGCAACTACCAGCCGACAGAGGTGCTGCGCCAGCCGATCTTCTGGCTGATGTACTTCATGTTCGTGATCGTCGGCGCCGGCGGCCTGATGGTGACGGCCAACCTGAAGCCCATCGCGGTTGACTGGAAGGTCGACAGCGTTCCGGTGACGCTGATGGCGGTGACGATGACCGCGGTGACGTTCGCAGCCACGATCGACCGCGTGCTCAACGGCCTGACGCGTCCGTTCTTCGGCTGGATCTCCGACATGATCGGCCGCGAGAACACGATGTTCATCGCCTTCGGCATGGAAGGTTTCGGCATCTGGATGCTCTACCTCTGGGGCCACGATCCCATCTGGTTCGTGCTGCTCTCGGGCTTCGTGTTCTTCGCCTGGGGTGAGATCTACTCGCTGTTCCCCTCGACCTGCACCGACACGTTCGGCGCCAAGTTCGCGACCACCAATGCGGGCCTGCTCTACACCGCAAAGGGCACGGCCGCGCTGCTGGTTCCGATCGCCAATTACATGCAGCAGTCGTCGGGAACGTGGGACAGCGTGTTCATCATCGCGGCCGGCGCCAACATCCTGGCTTCGCTGCTCGCGATCGCGGTGCTCAAGCCCTGGCGCAAGGTTGTGGTCGCGAAGTCGACCGCCTGACGCGCCTCGCCACACTGCATTCCGACAGGACGCCCGGCCTCGCGGCCGGGCGTTTTCGTTTTTCCAGAACCCGCCTTGCCTACCGCTGACCTGAAGGGAACCGCGCACTTTTCTTGCGCTGCATCACAAGATTGGGCTTGCCTTCTGGAATATGGTATACCAATGTCCCCGCCGCGCTTGCGACGATAAGCCACAATATTTGCGACACTGGGTCATCTTGCAATCCCAGGTCGTAATCAATCAGGCGCGTTGGGAGGTTCTTGATGATTTCCAGCACGGACGGCGCCGTCACAGCCGCGCCTCTTCGCACCGGTTTCCGTTGGTTCCAACTCGCCATGGGGATCGTCTGCATGGCGATGATCGCCAACCTGCAATACGGCTGGACGCTGTTCGTCGATCCGATCGATGCGGCCCACCATTGGGGACGCGCCGCGATCCAGCTCGCTTTCACCATCTTCGTCGTCACCGAGACCTGGCTGGTGCCGGTCGAGGCCTGGTTCGTCGACAAATACGGCCCGCGCATCGTCATCATGTTCGGCGGCGTGATGATCGCGCTGTCCTGGGTGCTCAACTCCTACGCCGACTCGCTCACCCTGCTCTATGCGGCCGCGATCGTCGGCGGCATGGGCGCGGGCGCCGTCTACGGCACCTGCGTCGGCAACGCGCTGAAATGGTTTCCCGACCGCCGCGGCCTTGCCGCCGGCGCGACGGCCGCCGGCTTCGGCGCGGGCGCCGCGCTCACCATCGTGCCGATCGCGACCATGATCGCCGCGAGCGGCTATCAGAGCGCGTTCTTCACCTTCGGCATCGGCCAGGGCCTGATCGTCTTCGTGCTCGCCTTCTTCATCCAGCCGCCGCGGCTCTCGATCCCGCCGAAGAAGAAGCAGCTCAATCTGCCGCAGACCAAGATCGACTTCACCCCGCCGCAAGTGCTGCGCACCCCTATTTTCTGGGTGATGTACCTCGTCTTCGTCATGGTCGCGTCCGGCGGCCTGATGACCGCGGCGCAGATCGGCCCGATCGCACACGACTTCAAGATCGCCGACACGCCGGTGACGCTCGCCGGCTTCCAGATGGCGGCGCTGACCTTCGCGATTTCGCTCGACCGCATCTTCGACGGCTTCGGACGTCCCTTCTTCGGCTGGGTCTCCGACACGATCGGCCGCGAGCACACCATGTTCATCGCCTTCGGCACGGCGGCAGTGATGCTGCTCCTGCTGTCGGCCTACGGACACGTGCCTGTCGTCTTCGTGCTCGCGACCGCGGTCTATTTCGGCGTGTTCGGCGAAATCTACTCGCTGTTCCCCGCAACCTGCGGCGACACCTTCGGCTCGAAGTTCGCGACCACCAACAACGGCATGCTCTACACCGCGAAGGGCACCGCCTCCCTGCTCGTCCCGCTCGCCAGCGTGATCTCGGCGGCGTATGGCTGGAAGGCCGTGTTCGTGGTGGCGGTGGCGCTGAACGCAACGGCCGCACTGATGGCACTGTTCGTGATCAAGCCGCTGCGCCGCTCCTTCATCCTCGGCAAGGAAGCCGAGAGCACCGGCACCGCGACGGGCAGCGCCAAGACCGAGACGGCGTGACAAGCCACACACTTTGCACGGTTGAAAAAGGGGCGCAGAATGCGCCCCTTTCTTTTTGGCCAAGGTTCTTTTGGCCGACGCCGGAGGCACCGCAAACGTCAATAATGCTGTCGCAAGATTTTTCGGATCCGCCAAATCCATCGCTTGACGATTGGCATTATGTATACCACACTTACCTCGTCATTCACCTAGGGAGGTTGCAATGCTGGTCGGAGACATTCTGCGCAAGAAGACGCCGCGCGTTGTCACGGTGCGAATGAACGAAACGGTGGGTATCGCCGCCAAGCTGATGCGCGCCAACAACATCAGCGCCCTCGTGGTGAAGGACGTGGTCCGCTCCGAGGGCAACACCGCGGTCGGCATGTTCACCGAGCGCGACGTGGTGCGCGCCGTTGCCGAGCACGGCGCGAACGCCGTCAACGTCAAGGTCTCACAGCTCGTCTCGGTGCAGCAGCTCGTCTCCTGCACCTCGAACGATACGATCGAGCACGTGCGCCATCTGATGAACCGTCATCACATCCGCCACCTGCCCGTGATCGACGATTACAGCCTCGTCTCCGTCATCAGCATGCGCGACATCGCCGCTGCCGTTGACGAGGCGATCAACGGCACGCCGCAAGCAGCAGCTTAAAGCGCCACGCCCCTTCCCCTGCGACTGCCGGCCCCGGCTCGGATCCCTCCGCGCCGGACCGGATCTTTCGTCCCAAAATTCCGGTCACCCGCGAGGATTTCATGAAGATCTGCATCTACGGCGCCGGCGCAATCGGCGGATATCTCGGGGTTCAGCTCGCGCGGGCTGGCGCCGACGTCAGCCTGGTCGCACGCGGCGCGCATCTCGCCGCGATGCGCGAGCGCGGCCTGACGCTGCTCGCGGGCGAGGAGAAGCACACCGTGCATCCGCGCTGCACCGACAATCCCGCCGAGCTCGGCGTGCAGGACTACATCATCATCACGCTGAAGGCGCATTCGATCACCGGCGTGATCGAGAAGATGCAGCCGCTCCTGGGCCCGCACACCCGCATCGTCACCGCGGTCAACGGCATCCCCTATTGGTACTTCTACAAGCACGGCGGCGATTACGAGAATTCGACGCTGGAGAGCATCGACCCCGGCGGTCGGCAGTGGCGCGAGATCGGCGCCGAGCGCGCCATCGGCTGCATCGTCTATCCCGCCACCGAGATCGAGGCGCCCGGCGTGATCCGCCACGTCTACGGCAACAATTTCCCGCTCGGCGAGCCCTCCGGCGAAATCACTGATGACGTGCAGCGCCTCGCCGACCTGTTCGTCGCGGCCGGCCTGAAGGCGCCGGTGCTCGACCGCATCCGCGACGAGATCTGGCTCAAGCTGTGGGGCAATGTCTGCTTCAACCCGATCAGCGCGCTGACCCATGCGACGCTCGACGTGATCTGCACCGATCCGGCCACCCGCGCGCTGTCGCGCGCGATCATGATGGAGACGCAAGGCATCGCCGAGACCTTCGGCGTCAAATTCCGCGTCGATGTCGAGCGCCGCATCGAGGGCGCCCGCAAGGTCGGCGCGCACAAGACCTCGATGCTCCAGGACCTCGAGCGCGGCCGCCCGATGGAGATCGACCCGCTCGTCACCGTGGTGCAGGAGATGGGCCGCCTCACCGGCATCGCCACGCCCGCGCTCGACTCGGTGCTGGCGATGGTGACCCAGCGCGCCCGCATCGCCGGGCTCTATGACGGCGTCTCCGCGCCTGTCGATCCCCGTGCACTGGCGGTGGCGTGATGACCGGCGAGATGAAACAATGGCTGCGCTACCGCCATAGCGGCGCAACCGGCTTCGGCACCCTGACGTCCTCAGGCATCAGCGTGCACGAGGGCGAGATGTTCGGCCGCCATGCCGCCACCGGCAAGATGCTGGCGTTGTCGGAGGTCGAGTTGCTCGCACCCTGCGCGCCGAGCAAGATCGTCGCGCTCTGGAACAACTTTCACGCGCTCGCGGCCAAGCTCAACCAGCCCGAGCCGCCGGAGCCGCTCTATCTGCTGAAGGCGACCACCACGATCACGACGCCGGGCGCGGTGATCCGCCGTCCCTCTTATTACGACGGCAAGACCACCTATGAGGGCGAGCTCGGCATCGTCATCGGCAGAACCTGCGCCCGCGTCTCGCCCGCGGAAGCAGACCACTTCATCTTCGGCTACACCTGCGTCAACGACATCACCGCCAACGACATCCTCACCCGCGATCCCACCTTCCCGCAATGGGCGCGCGCCAAGGGCATCGACGATTACGGCCCGTTCGGCCCCGTCATCGCGACCGGCCTCGATCCGGCGAAACTGGTGGTCCGCACCATCCTCAACGGCGCGGAGCGGCAGAACTATCCGATCTCGGACATGATCTTCACCGCGCAGGAGCTGGTGAGCAGGATCTCCCACGACATGACCCTGCTCCCGGGCGACCTCATCGCCGTCGGCACCTCCGTCGGCGTCGGCGTGATGAAGGAGCCGGTGAACACCGTGACCGTCGCGATCGACGGCATTGGCGAATTGACCAACGAGTTTCGGCTGTAGCTGCCAGCGCGGCCGTACTCCCCTTTCGCTGTCATTCCGGGGCGCGCGCAGCGCGAACCCGGAATCCATCGGGCGGCAGTGACGGTGGATAGATGGATTCCGGGCTCGCGACTTCGTCGCGCCCCGGAATGACAGCGAAGGGCCGCAGCCCTCTCGGGAAAACTCGGCACCTCATGCCGCTCTCCACCGGTCGGCCGATGCAATCAGTCGTGGATCGCGCCACCGGATGCATACCGCTCCCGCGCGCGCCCCTTGATCTCGGTTCCGCTCTCCCATAGCAAATATGGCGAGAATGTGTCCCGGCTTGAGGACGTCGCGATGTGGCTGTTTTTCCTGGTTGCCTGGTTTGTCCTGCTCGCTGCCATCGCGCTTCTCGCCCAGCAGGCGTTTGGTTACGACCTCACCCACTTGCCCGCCCTGTTGGCGGGCCTCCCCATGCCTCAGCGCATCGCGACCGGCGCGCTCCCGGCCGTGGCGCTGGCGCTGATCGGCGCAACCGCCTGGCGGCTCTCGCGTCAGGACCGGCGTCTGGGCACGCTGCGCGACCGCCTGAAGAAGACCCGCGAAGACGTCGTCGCCGCCCACGCCCTGCAAAACCACCTCGACGCCACCGTCCAGCACCTGATCGAGAGCGACCCAAGGGAAGCCGTCTCCGCCCTCCACGACAAGCTGGGCGAGACCGAGCAGCGCGCGCGGCTGCAGCAGGGCCGCAACGAATCCACCGACATGCACGACCAGCTCGCCGAGATCCGCCGCCGCCAGCAAGGCCTGCGCGAGATGGTCGGCAAGGTCGCCGAGCAGCGCCGCGCCGTCGAGCCTGTTTTCACCGAGATCCGCGACCGCCAAAACCAGCTCGAAAGGTCGCTCCACGACCTCGAGACCGACGACCGCAAGAACAACCTCGCCGACCGGCTCAAGGACATCGCGCGCGACGTCTCGGCGCTGCTCTCGCGGGTGAACACGGTCCAGGACATTTTCGCGACCCTGAACCAGTACAAGGAAGATCTGGCGAAATCCCACGCCGAGCTGGTGCCGCTGCGGTCGACGGACGCCGGCATCAACGCGGTGATCAGCGAGCTCGGCCTCAGCCATGACCGCCTCGCCAAGAGCATCGACGAGCTCGAGACCGGCGGCGAAGCGCCGCTCGGCACGCGGGTCGAGGCGCTGTCGAAGAACAAGATCGAGATCGAGCAGCGCCTGGCGCGCATCGACGACAGTTTCAACATCCTCAAGGCGATCCGCCTCGACTTCGAGGAGCTCGGCGAGCGCCAGGCCCAGCTGGAACGCTCGCTCGCGGATGTCGAGACCGACGCCGACGGCAAGACCCTCGCCGACCGCCAGAACGCGCTGAACGATTTCGTCATCCAGTCGCGCCAGCGCCTCGGCGCCTTGCAGGAGACGCTGGCGACGCTGAACGCCTTCAAGACGGAGCTGTCGAAGTCGCAGGCCGACCTCGTCCCGCTGAAGGCCCCGGTGTTCGGCATCGAGGCGCTGATCGCCGAGGTCGGCACCACCCGCGACCTGCTCGCCACGACCGTCGGCGAGATCGAGGCGAACGGCGGCGTGCCCCTCGCCTCGCGCGTCGACGCGCTGACCAAGAGCAAGCGCGAGGTCGAAGACCGCCTCGCCCGCATCTTCGACAATTTCAACGCCCTCGATGCCTTGCGCAAGGACATCGGCGGCATCTTCTCGACGATCAGGAACAGCCTGAACCGGATCGGGTGAGAACGGACCGCCGGTAGCCCGGATGAGCGAAAGCGAGATCCGGGAGACGACCGTCCCGGGTGTCGCTGCGCTCACCCGGGCTACGAGCTGGAGTGTTTCGCGAGGGTCTCGTAGCCCGGATGGAGCGAAGCGAAATCCGGGGAGGTCGTGCGATGCGGCTACACTGGTCCCGGATTGCGCCGCGCTCCATCCGGGCTACGAATACTCTCCGCCGCGAACCGACGAAACATCCAGACACACATCACTTCTGCGCGCGCCCGACATATGCCGCCAACATGTCCCGCTCGCGCCGCAACTTGGACGCATTCGGCCGCCCTTCTGTTGGGCGTGTCTGGGGGCACGGCACTGCCGTGTTTGGACCAAACCTTCTAGGGGTATGACTGTGAAGAAGATTGCAATTGTTCTGGGTGCGACGTTTGCTCTGGTGACGGCTGCGAACGCTGCCGATCTGCCGCGCCGGCAGCCCGTGCCTGTCTATCCGGCGGAGCAGGCGCCGATCGGCAAGATGCCGATTGGCAAGAGCCCGGTTGGCAAGGCCCCGATCGGCAAGGCGCCCGGCCCGGTCGCAGCGCGCTACTGACGCGTAGCGACAAACGCGCAGCATCTGCGTAAGCGGCCGACAGCCGAGGGGGCACAGCGTGACGAACAAACCTGATCGATCGGGATCCTGCATCCTTGCGGGGTTCGCGCTTGCGGCGATGATCGCGTGCACGACGCCCTCGGCCTCGGCCCACGAAGCGAACAAGCGCATGGCCGATGCCAATGCGCTTGCGACGACCGACCCCGCATCGCGACCGACGCCGCAGTCGCGGCGGCCCGTCGCGCGTGCGGAGAAAGGCCCCTACTACGTCGACTTCCGCGCCCGGACGGCGGCGAGCTGGGGCCACGCCTTCGTCTGGTACGGCAAGACCAGCGAGCGCGCCGTCGAGGTCGCGGGCCTGACGCCCGCCGGCGACACCCTTGCTTACGTGCTCGGTCACCTCACCTTTGTGCCGTCCGAGACCGGCGCGAGCTACGGCGATCTCGATCCGGAATATCTGACGGCGAGCTATCGCGTCTATCTGAACGAAGCCGACGCCAAGCGCGTGTTCGCCTACATCAAGAAATTGCAGGCGAGCTCGCCGGTCTGGAACGCCGAGACCACCAACTGCACCGGCTTCATCGGCGACATCGCCGAGTTCATGGGCTTGAAGGTCCCCTATCGCTGGCAGCGCCCGGAGAACTTCGTCAACAGCCTGAAAGACATGAACGGGGGCCGCCAGATGGTGCGGCTGTCGGCGGAGTAGCCGAAGCCTCGTAGCGGCAATCTTGTAGCCCGGATGGAGCGCAGCGAAATCCGGGGAAGTGTCGCACCGTTGAACGACCTCCCCGGATTGCGCTTCGCTCCATCCGGGCTACGAGCTCCTCGTGAAACACTCCGGCCTTGCCATCCCCTCGCTGTCATTGCCCGCGCAGGCGGGCAATCCAGTATTCCAGAGACAGCGCGGTGATCCAGAGACGCCGCGGCGTAGTGGATGCCCCGGTCAAGCCGGGGCATGACAGCGTTGGGTGGAGCAGCACCTCGCCCGTCGGGCAAAACACCCCGCACAAATCTCCCGCCTCGCCTGTCAATCCTCCGCCGCAAATATATTCCACTTTACCGAAATTCGGATTTATCGTACAAACCGGACAACCTGGCCCGAGACAAGGGGCGGATCGCGATCGTCACGAACCGCGGGCCGGGCAGCGATGGACGCGACGGCGTCGGGCGCGAGCGGCATTGCAGGGCGGGAAACCGTGAGCAATTGCCTTCGCGCGAACGACACGGCGNCGACAGCGTCTTCGCATGGCTTCGGGTGCGAGCACACGCCAGCTCTCGAAGGCCCAGCGAGGACGTGCGCGGACGGCGAAGTCGTGTGGTCCTGACGCCCGGGGTCTGTGCGTCAAGTCTCGTGGTGATGTGCGCTGCCCGA
>NZ_AXAB01000035.1:0-92969 GCF_000472645.1 Bradyrhizobium sp. WSM2254
GGAACAGTGCGAAGTGAGGAGCTATCGATGACGTAACAACCCTTACCCGCCGAGGTCTGCGAGAGGATGAGACGACGATGGAGAATCGGTCTTCCCGGCGCAGGTGAACCCTGGTGACCCAAATGGCCCGGTCGAGGCCTGTCCGCTAACCAGATCACATGCGCGCTGATATCCATGATGGCCCGGAGCACGCGCTCCAAACAGAGGCCGGATACATTGATGCAAGACCGTATCCACCGGATCGTCGAAATCTTCTTGCACCCCACGGCCGGACCATACATTTGGGTCAAACTGAGAAGTCCGGGCGCTCAGCCGGCAGGTCGGCTTTACCCCCAAATCCAGACAAACCGCTGCATCGGACCAACTGAGCCATGGCCCAAAACCAGACATCCCGTTCGTGACGCGGCAACAGGCGGCTTAGAACAGGCGGATGGCGCACCATACGTCCGGAACTTGATTTAGCGCAAAAGAGCTGAGGCGACTTGGGGCTAGGCTTTTCAAGCTTCTCAATCGGTCACCTTGTGGATCGCAGCAATGATCATTGAGCGCTTAAGCCAAGAGCACCGCAATATCGAGAAACTGCTCGCCATCCTTGAGCGGGAACTTGAGGTTTTCGACCGCGGCGACCGCCCCGACTATGAGGTGATTGGCGCGGTTATCAGCTACTTCGAACTATACCCGGAGGTTTACCACCATCCTCAGGAAGACCTGGTCTTCGCCAAGTTGAAAATTCGCGATCCGGGCGCGGCTGCGAAGGTCGGTGATCTCGCTCGCGAACACCAGAAAGGGGCCGATCTTTTGCGCCGGGTCGCTCATGCGATCGACAACGTGCTCGCGGGTCAGGAAGTCCTTCGGCAAGATGTGGATGCCATCGTTCGCGATTTCATAGAGCACGAGCGGCGCCACATCATGAAGGAAGATCGCGATTTCTTTCCCGCCGCCCTGGAAGCTCTCGAGCCTGAAGATTGGACGGAGATCGCTTCGGCCATGACCAATCCTGAGGATCCGCTGTTCAGCGAGGCCGCCGAAGAGACGTTCGACGCGCTACGGGCGCGCATCTTGCAGTTGGAACAGGAAGCCGAAGCCGAACGGCACTAGTCAAGCTCATCCGCATTGCGCCGATCGGACTCAATCTCCGGGAGGCCAAAAGCCTCGTCCTAATCGCCGCCGGTCACTTCCGGTGCGCCAGACGGGCCGACCCGCCCATGAGCGTGGGATTGGGCTTGGGGCCATCCAATCGCGCACCGCCCTATTTTGTGCTACCTAGTTGAACAAAAGGTAGCAGGAGGAAGCCAACGATGACTGACGATCAAGTCAATCGCGTCGTTCAGCACCTTTGCGAGCATATGCACCTGGCGCTCCGATTGAAGGACAGCGAGGCACATCCGCCAAACGCCAAGGATATTGGATTTGATTCCGCCTCTGTAAGAACTGTATTGCTGACCGGGTTGCGTACGGCGGGCGTCGCGATCAACCACGAGGCAGCCGGGGCGGGCGAAGAGCCGCCGTGGTCCTGAACGCAAAACGCGAGACAGAAGCTCCCGCCAATGTCTGAGTCGGGTCAGAAGCGGTCATGGCTGCCGGGCGACCGCCCTCATCCCTGGCCCGCCGGCGGGACGACATAAAGCGTCAGCGCAAAGACCGCATAAATGAAGATCATCAGCGCGCCGACGAACCATGCCGAGCGTCCGCTGGCCGTGATGAAGGTTGCCGTGACCGTTGAAATCATCACCATGGTGACGGCACCGGGCCAGAACTGCAGGTTCATCGGCGTGGGTCCGACGACATAGCTGAGCAGCACCAGCGCGGGTGCAACGAACAGCGCGATCTGGGAGGCGCTGCCGAGCGCAATGCCGACGACCATGTCGAGCCGGTTCTTGCGGGCCGCGCCAAGGGCAACTGCAAATTCGGCGGCGGCTCCGACCAGCGAGACGACGATGAAGCCGACGAAGGCCGGGCTCATCCCGAACGTTTCCGCCGCCTTCTGCACCGATTCCACGAAGATTTCACTCACGAGCGCGACCAGCACGGTGACGACCAGCAGCGTGCCGACCGCGATTCCGATCGGCCAGTGTGCCTCCTTGTCGTCGCCATCATCGGCGCTTGCGAACAATTCCTTGTGCGTCCCGAGCGAGAACAGCAGGCCGAGCGCATAAGCGATGATCAGCAGGACCGAAATGCCGACACTGAGCTTGTGAATGACGGCCCCTCCCTCGGGCAGATGATCGAGATCGGCGACCGCGGAAGGCGCAAGCAGGGCGACCGTTGCCATCAGCAACAGGCCCGACGAGAGCCGCGCGCCGGCGCGATTGTACTCCTGCACGTGGTAGCGCAGGCCGCCGAGCAGCAGGCAGACCCCCAACATGAACACCGCGTTGGTCACGATCGCCCCCGCAATCGAGGCCTTCACCAGCATGTACTGGCCTGCACGCAGCGCCGTGATGGCAATGATGAGCTCCGTCAGATTGCCGAGCGTTGCGTTGAGCAGTCCGCCCACCGCATCGCCGGTCTTGGCGGCGACCGCTTCGGTGGCGTGGCTGAGCAGGGCCGCCAGCGGCACGATCGCAAGCACCGCCAGCACGAAGAGGAGCGTGTGGGAATGCGGGGCAGCCGCCTCGGCCACCAGCACGATGGGCACGAAGACCAGCATCCAGAGCAAAGGGGTATCCCGGATTTCCCTGAGCAGGGTTTGCATGACGGCCGCCCTTTCCATGGATGCGCTGATGGAAGGGTCTGGCGGGCCTGCGAGGCGAGTATTGATCTGCCTCAACGTGGGCCGGAGGAGACGCGCCGCTTGGTGGCATGACGCGGACATCGCGCTTGATGAGAGGGCGCTCCGGTCCTGTCCTCGATCACCGGCACGATAGCATCATGCCAGTGTTTTGCCCGACGGGTCAACGTGATCGCGGTCACGAATGTCGTCGCGGCGCGACACGAAAATCCCTGGTCGATCAAGGGGCCTTCTACTGTGCATGGGGTTGTTTTTCGACTTTTTATTTTGGGCGGCGCAAGACCCTCACTCCGCCCGCAACATCTCCGCGATCGCAGCCCCCGCCGCGATCGTGCCGAGCCTGCCGCCGACATCGCGTGTCGCCCTGCCCTCGCGAAGCGCCTTCGCCACCGCCGCCTCGATCGCCCGCGCGGCCTCCTCAAAGCGGGCGGCGCCGCTGTTTTCGCCGTACCAGCCGAGCAGCAAGGCCGTCGACAGGATCAGCGACACCGGATTGGCGACGTCCTGCCCGGCGATGTCAGGGGCCGAGCCGTGCGCGGCCTGCGCCATGGCGTAGCGGTCGCCGACATTGAGCGAGCCGCCGAGGCCAAGGCTGCCCGAGAGCTCAGCCGTGAGGTCTGACAGGATGTCGCCGAACATGTTGGTGGCGACGATGACGTCGAAACGATCGGGATTGCGCACCACATGCGCCATCATGGCATCGACCAGGATGTCGTCGACTTCGAGGCCGGGATAGGCCTTCGCCGCCTCGCGGCAGATGTCCAGAAACATCCCGTCGCCGATCTTGAGCACATTGGCCTTGTGCACGATGGTGAGGTGCCTGCGCCGCTTCATGGCGAGACGGCAGGCCGCATGCGCGATGCGCTCGCAGCACAGACGCGTGATCCGGCGCAGCGAGATCACGACGTCAGGCGTGACCAGCATCTCGCCATTGCCCTGCTCCATGTTGCGGTCGGCGTAAACCCTTCGGTGTTCTCGCGCACCACGACGAGATCGAAATCGCCGAGGCGGCCGGGCCGCCCGGCATAAGTGCGCGCGGGCCTGACATTGGCGTAGAGGTCGAGGTTCTTGCGGAAGTGCCTGGACGGATTGATCTCGCCATGCGCCTCGTCCTTGAAGTCGAAGGTCGCGGTCGGGCCCAGGATCAGGCCGTCGGCGGCGCGGACGATGTCGAGCAGCTCGGGGCGCACCGTCGTGCCGAATTGTTTCAGGCTCGCATGGCCGACCGCATGCTCCTCCAGGCGAAGATTGAGCTGGAAGCGTTCCGAGGCCTCGCGCAGCACGAGCGATGTCGCGGTCGTGATCTCGGGTCCAATGCCGTCACCGGGCAGAACGACGATATGCATGACGGATCCCCTGAAATTGCAGCAGCTCGCGCGATCATACGCCAGCGCGCGGGCGCATCGCCTGACCTTCGCGCATACACAGCATGCAGGCATGTGCCTGTGGCAGCGGCCTTAAGCGTAGTACATGCCGAAAAGTCCCCTATGGCCACGCCGCCGGAGCAACGCGCTAACGCAATGACGATCACGTTACCTGCCGCCGCGCGCGAGCCCGACCACCCGATCGCCGACGGCCTGCCGGCCGCGCAGCGGCGCTGGGCGATTGCCGCCATCTTCACCGCGCTGGCGATGGCCTCGCTCGACACCGCGATCGCCAACATCGCGCTGCCCGCCATTGCCGCCGATCTGCATGTCACGCCGGAGCAGTCGGTCTGGGTCGTCAACGTCTACCAGATCGCGCTGGTGGCGACGCTGCTGCCGCTAGGGGCGCTCGGCGAGATCGTCGGGCACCAGCGCATCTATCTCGGCGGCCTGATCCTGTTCACCATCGCCTCGCTGTTCTGCGCGGTGGCGTGGTCGCTGGACAGCCTGCTGGTGGCGCGCACGCTGCAAGGCCTGGGAGCTAGCGGCATCATGAGCGTCAACACGGCGCTGGTGCGTTTCGTCTATCCCGGCCGGATGCTGGGCCGCGGCCTCGGCCACAACGCACTGGTGGTCGCAACCGCCTTCACCTTCGGGCCCTCGATCGCCTCCGCCATCCTCGCGCTCGGCCCGTGGCCGTGGCTGTTCGCCGTCAACATCCCCTTCGGCCTCGTTGCGATCGGCATCGGCTTTGCGATGCTGCCGAAGACGCCGCGCGCCGATCACGGCTTTGACTTTCTCGGCGCGATCCTGGCGTCTGCCTGCCTCGGCCTGTTCATCACGGGCATCGGCAGCGCCGCGCACAATCTGTCGCCTTTCGTCGTGGGCATCGAACTGGTCGCAGCCCTCGCGCTCGGCTTCATCCTGACGCGCCGGCACGCCGATCATCCGGCGCCGATGCTGCCGATCGACCTGTTCAGCCGGCCGATGTTCGCGCTGTCGGCGGCGACGGCCGTGTGCTCCTTCGCGGTGCAGGGCCTCGCCTTCGTCTCGCTGCCGTTCTATTTCGAGGATGTGCTGGGGCGCTCGCAGGTCGAGACGGGCTTCTTCATGACGCCCTGGCCGCTGGTGGTCGGCATCATGGCGCCGATCGCCGGGCGCCTGTCCGACCGGCATGCGGTCGGGCTGCTCGGCGGCATCGGGCTCGTGCTGCTCGGCCTCGGCATGGCCCTGCTCGCGCTGCTGCCGGCCAACCCTGCTATCCCCGATATCTTCTGGCGGATGGTTATCTGCGGCATGGGCTTCGGCTTCTTCCAGGCGCCGAACATGAAGACGGTGATGTCGAGCGCGCCGCCCCACCGCAGCGGCAGCGCCTCCGGCATCGTCGCCACCGCGCGCCTGACCGGACAGACGACGGGAGCCGCGCTCGCGGCGCTCTGCTTTGCGCTGGCCGGTCATGACGGTGCGACCGTCGCGCTGGCGCTCGGTGCAGGCTTTGCCGCGCTCGGCAGCGTGATGAGCTTCCTGCGGCTGGCGGTGAAGTAAGGCCTTCAGGCCAAGTGCCGCGCCGCCGTCACATCGATCGTTGCCGGCGGGATGATCGTCCCATCATCCAGCGCAGCGAGACGCGCGTCGATGGCTGCGATGACCTTGCGCGAGTACGGCCCGAGATGCGCATAGGCCGCGATCATCTGCACCGCGATCCGCGCCGATGACGTGTCGCGCTTGGCGCAGTTCATGAAGGTCTGCCAGAGCGGCCCGCGCGCTTCCGGAATGGCGGTGACCACGCGGTGCACCGTCTCCATCGCCCCGATCTTGGCGCGGATATCGCCCTCCGCAAGCTCGTGGCGCTGCCGCGAACGGTCGAGCAGCGTCATCAAGCGGTCGATGCGTCCAGCATAGGCAGCCGGACTGTAGATGCGTTCAAGCACCCGCTTGTAATCCATCAGGATGTCGCGCAACGGGCGCACCGGATCGAAGTTGATCCCATCCGTGCACTGATCGGCGCCGATGGTCGGCGCCAGATCGTGGCCCGGGTGCAGCCGGCCCTCGCGCTCCAGGCGGCGCGTCAGCTGCGTGTTCGGCAAGGCATAGAGCAGGCCGACCATGCTGACGGGGATCGCGGCCTCCTCGATGAATTCGATCATGGCCTCCGCCATCGAGACCTTCTCATTGTCGAAGCCGACGATGAAGCCCGCGGTGACGAGAATGCCGGCGGCGTAGATCTTGTGGATGCTCTCGGCGATGTTGCGCCGCGTGTTCTGCTTCTTCCGCATCGCGACCAGCGTCGCCGGATCCGGACTTTCGATGCCGACGAAGATGCCGAAGAAATTGGCCGCCCCCATTTGCTCCAGCAGCTCCGGATCGTCGGCGAGGTTGATCGAGGCTTCGGTCGAGAATTCGAACGGATAGCCGTGGGCGCGCTGCCATTCGGCGAGCTGCGGGAGGAACAGCCGCAGCGACTTCTTGTTGCCGATGAAATTGTCGTCGACGAAGTCGAGATGGCCGCGGTAGCCCATCTGGTAGAGCGTCTCGAGCTCGACGAACATCTGCTCGGCCGTCTTGGTTCGCGGAACGCGTCCGTAGAGCTCGATGATGTCGCAGAACTCGCAGGTGAACGGGCAGCCGCGCGAATACTGCACGCCGAGATAGAGATAGTCCTCGAATTTGAGCAGGTCGAACCGCGGCACCGGAGTCCCGGTGACGTCGGCCTGGAATTTCGGCGCGGTGAAGACGCCGGAGCGCACACCGCCCTCCCAGGCCGCGATGAATTCGTCGATGACACTCTCGGCCTCGCCGAGCACCCGGAAGTCGGCCTTCTCATAGATGTGGGGGCTGGAGGTCGGATCGGGACCGCCGACGACCACCGGCTTGCCCGCCGCGCGGCATAGTTCGATCAGGCGCAGCGTGTCGGCCTGCTGCGGCAGCATTCCGCCGGTGAAGACGACGTCGGCCCAGGCGAGATCCTCGTCGCTCAGGGGAGTCGTGTTGCAATCGATCAGCCGGACCGTCCAGCTCTTGGGCAGCATCGCGGCAACGGTGATCAGGCCGAGAGGAGCAGCGGGGCGCTTCACGCCCATCAGTTCGCACGACTCACCAAAAGTCCAGAACGACTCCGCCGTGAACAGCGGATAGAGCATCAGCACGTTGGGGCTCGGCACGTTCATGGAACTCCTTCTGGCTTCGACCCAGTGTAGCAGAGCATCTTCGTCTTGCACCCCGGCAAAAGGGACAAACTGTCGCTCGCTCCTGCGAGGGGAACACGCCGGACGTCGCCCCAGGCCCTGGATTGGCGCCCGGGGAGAGGCCACGCCCCGCCGAAACCGGGTACGGCACAACACCGCCCGCCCCTAAATCATCCTGCGACCGCGAAAATCTTCGACGGCCACCCCGCGGACTGTTGATTTGAACCGTTCCAGATTGCCGGACACATTGCGCCCCTGAGTCTAATCGGTGGATTGGGCCAATCAGGGGACTTGCGATGGCAAATCTAACAATAAACGGAAAAACCTTCACCCTCGACGTCGAGCCGGATACGCCGCTGCTCTGGGCGATTCGCGAGAATGCCGGCCTGACCGGCACCAAATATGGCTGCGGCATTGCACAATGCGGCGCCTGCACGGTTCACATCGACGGCGTCGCCACCCGCTCCTGCGGCGTTTCGGTCGCCGAGGCCGAGGGCAAGAAGATCACCACAATCGAAGGGCTCGCCTCCGGCAAAACGCTGCACAAGGTGCAGGAAGCCTGGATCGCGAAGGACGTTCCGCAATGCGGCTATTGCCAGAGCGGCATGATCATGGCGGTGGCGGCCCTGCTGAACGAGAAGCCGAAGCCGACCGATGCCGACATCGACGAGGCCATCACCAATATCTGCCGTTGCGGCACCTTCCAGCAGGTGCGCGAGGCGATCCACACGATCGCAAGCGCGTAAGGAGCCGCCCCATGAACAAGCACGTCTCTCCCAAGATGAACCGTCGTGCCTTCGTCATCGGCAGCGCCGCGGTCGGCGCGGGCCTCGCAATCGGCCTCGACCTTCCCTTCGGCGGTCCCGCCGTGGTGCGCGCCGCCGACGGCTCGCCCGAGATCGGCGCCTGGGTCGTGGTCAGACCCGACGACACCGTGGTGATCCGCATCGCCCGCTCCGAGATGGGCCAGGGCTCGCTGACAGGCCTCGCCCAGCTCGTCGCCGAGGAGCTCGAATGCGACTGGTCGAAGGTCACGACCGAATATCCGACCCCCGGCCAGAGCGTCGCCCGCAAGCGCGTCTGGGGTGATTTCTCGACCGGTGGCAGCCGCGGCATCCGCTCCTCGCAGGACTATGTCCGGAAGGGCGGCGCCACCGCGCGCGTGATGCTGATCCAGGCCGCCGCCGATTCGTGGAAGGTGCCTGCCTCCGAATGCACGGCCGCGAGGAGCGTCATCACCCATACGCCGACGGGCCGAACCACGACCTACGGCAAGGTCGCCGAGGCCGCGGCGAGGCTGACGCCGCCGGCCGACGTCAAGCTGAAGGACCCGAAGGACTGGAAGCTGGTCGGCAAGGGCGTGCTGCGCCTCGACACCGCCGACAAGACCACCGGCACGATGGTCTACGGCATCGACGTCAAGGTACCGGGCATGCTGAATGCCGCGATCAAGGACTGCCCGGTGTTCGGCGGCAAGCTGAAGAGCTATGACGAAGCCAAGATCGCCGGCATGAAAGGCGTCAAGAAGGTCGTCAAGGTCGGCGATACGGCGGTTGCGGTCGTTGCCGACACCTGGTGGCACGCCAAGACCGCGCTGGAAGCGCTGCCGATCGTCTGGGACGAGGGCGACAACGCCAAGGTCTCCAGCGAGTCGATCGCCAAGTGGCTGGCGGAAGGGCTCGACAACGAGCAGCCGGCTTATGTCGGCAACAAGAACGGCGACGTGAAGGCAGCAATTGCCGGCGCCGCCAGGAAGGTCGAAGCGGTCTACAACTACCCTTACCAGAACCACGCCACGATGGAGCCGATGAACGCCACCGCGCTCTACACGGCGGACAAATGCGAGGTCTGGTGCGGCACGCAGAATGGCGAGGCGGCCTTCGCGGCGGTGCTGGAGGCCTCCGGCCTGCCGGCGGAGAAGTGCGACGTGCACAAGGTGATGCCTGGCGGCGGCTTCGGCCGGCGCGGCCAGACCGACTACGTCCGCCAGGCGGTCATGATCGCCAAGCAGATGCCGGGCACGCCAATCAAGCTGTTGTGGTCGCGCGAAGAGGACATGGCGCACGGCAGGTACCACCCGATCACCCAGTGCAAGATGACCGGCGCGTTCGACGCCGACAACAACCTGGTCGCGCTGCACTACCGCCTGTCCGGGCAGTCGATCCTGTTCTCGCTCCGCCCCGAGGCGCTCCAGAACGGGATGGATCCGGCCGCATTCCAGGGCGTCGCCCAATCCGGCGAGGCGGCGTTCGGCTATTCGGTGCCGAACCTGCTGATCGAGCATGCGATGCGCAACCCGCACGTTCCGCCTGGCTTCTGGCGCGGCGTCAACGTCAATCACAACGCGATCTACATGGAATGCTTCATGGACGAGCTGGCCAATGCCGCAGGCCAGGACCCGCTCGAATTCCGCCGCAAGCTGATGGGCAATCACCCCAAGCACCTGGCGGTGCTCAATGCCGTGGCCGAGAAGATCGGCTGGGACAAACCGGCACCGCAGGGCGTCTATCGCGGCATCGCGCAGGTCATGGGCTATGGCAGCTACGTCGCCGGCGCCGCCGAGATCTCGGTGACCGATGGCAGCAAGATCAAGGTGCATCGCATCGTCGCCTCCACCGACCCCGGCTACGTCGTCAATCCGGCGCAGGTGGAACGGCAGATCGCGGGCTCCTTCGTCTATGGCCTGTCCGCGCTGTTCTACGGCGGCTGCACCGTCAAGGACGGCAAGATCGAGCAAACCAACTTCGACACCTACAACTCGATGCGCATCAACGAGATGCCGAAGGTGGAATCGGTGATGGTGCCGAGCGGCGGGTTCTGGGGCGGCGTCGGCGAGCCGACCATCGGCGTTGCGGCGCCGGCGGTGCTCAACGCGTACTTCGCCGCGACCGGCAAGCGCATCCGCTCCGTGCCGCTGCGCGACCAGAACATCACCTTCGCCTGAGAGAAGCCGCGGCGGCCACGACGGCCGCCGCGTCATTTTGCCTGGATGATCCCAATGAGTACGCGCCCGGTGACACGGCGGAATGCCGTGCTCGGCATCACCGCGGCAGCCGCAACGCTGGCGCGGCCATCGATTTCAAGGGCGCGGTCCGCGGGCCTCGTGGTCGTGGTCGGCGGCGGCTTTGGCGGTGCGGCCTGCGCGCGAGCATTGAAGCGGGCCAATGCGTCACTCGACGTCACGCTGATCGACGCGAACAGGGTGTTCACCGCCTGCCCGTTCAGCAACGAGGTGATCGCGGGTCTACGCAACATCCAACTCCAGCAATTCAGCTATGACAAGCTCGCCGCCGACGGCGTCTTTGTCGTCAGCGAGACCGCGACGAAGATCGACCCGCAGCAACAAAGCGTCACTGTCGAAGACAGCACCTCGTTCTTTTACGACCGCCTCGTGCTCTCGCCCGGCATCGACTTCCACGTCGAAGCCCTCCCCGGCTACGACGACGCGGCGTCGGAGAAAATGCCGCATGCCTGGAAGGCCGGCGCGCAGACGCTGCTGCTGCGCAGGCAGTTGGAGGCGATGGACGACGGTGGCACGGTCGCCATTGCAATCCCCGCCAATCCCTCGCGCTGTCCGCCGGCGCCCTACGAGCGCGCCAGCCTGATCGCGCATTACCTGAAGACGAAGAAGCCGCGCTCGAAGGTGCTGGTCCTCGATGCCAAGGACAATTTCTCGCAGCAGCGGCTGTTCGAGAAGGCCTGGAAGGAGCTTTACGGCGACATGATCGAACGCATCGCACTGTCGCAAGGCGGCCGCGTGACCTCCGTTGACGCACCGACGAAGACCATCGTCACCGAGTTCGGCAACTACACCCCTGACGTCGCCAACGTCATCCCGCCGCAGCGCGCCGGCCACGTCGCCCAGATCGCGGGCACGGCGGATGCGACCGGCTGGTGCCCGATCGATCCTGTGACCTTCGAGTCGAAGCTCGTCCGAAACGTCCACGTCATCGGCGATGCCTGCCTCGGCGGCGGCATTCCCAAATCGGCGTCGGCCGCGAGCGCGCAAGGCAAGGCCTGCGCCGCAGCGATCGTCAGCCTGCTCGCAGGCCGTGCCCCGGAGGCGCCGCGGCTCGCCGGTGTCTGCTACACCACGGTCGCGCCCGGTTACGGCTTCTCGCTCGCCGGCAACTACCAGCCCAGAGGCGATATCTTTGCCGAGGTCGAGGGGGGCGCGACCAGCCCGGTCGACGCCCCGCGCGAGCTGCGTGCCCGCGAGGCGACCGAAGCCGAGCGTTGGTTTCAAACCATCACGGCGGACACCTTTGGCTAGATTGACCGTCCATATCGCAGCGATGATCGCTGGTCTCACATTCGCCTGCGAAGCAGGCGCCGAGGAGCTCGCGCCCTACAAGATCGTCGGCGACAGCATTCCGGCTTCGCTCACCGGCACGCCCGGCGATGCCGCGCGCGGACGCGCGCTGGTGCTGGCGCGCACGACGACCTGCATCCTCTGCCATTCCGGCCCCTTCCCGGAAACGCGGTTCCAGGGCGACCTCGCGCCCGATCTGACCGGCGCCGGGAACCGGTGGTCGGTGAGCCAGTTGCGGCTTCGTCTGGTCGATGCCTCGCGCTTCAACGCGGCGACCATCATGCCGTCCTATTATCGCAATGACGACCTTGTCCGCGTCGGGCGCAATTTCGCCGGCAAACCGATATTATCGGCGGCGGAGATCGAGGACATCGTGGCCTATCTTGCAACGCTTCGGGACTAGGACTGCTCATGCCAACCACGCGACGACAATTCCTGAGCCTTGCCGGCGGCATCACCGCCGCCGGGACGATCCCGATCGTCACCCTGCGGCCGCTCGAGGCGACGCCCGCGATGCTCAGCGCGGCGGTCCGCAACGTCGTCGGTGAAGCCCAGATTCGCACCGGCAGGGTGAAGCTCGACATTCCGCCACTGGTCGAGAACGGCAACACCGTGCCGATGACCGTGAGCGTCGCAAGCCCGATGACGCCTGACGACTACGTCAAGAGCATCCACGTCTTCAACGAGAAGAACCCGCAGCCGAACATCGGCAATTTCCATCTCGGCCCCTCCTCCGGCCGCGCCCAGGTCTCGACGAGGATCAGGCTGGCCGACACCCAGAAGGTGGTCGCAATCGCCCGTCTCTCCGACGACACGTTCTGGCAGGTCGCCGCCGACATCGTCGTGACGCTGGCGGCCTGCACCGAGGAGCTGAACTGATGGCCGCGCTGATCAACGTACCGGCAAAGGCCAAGCGCGGCGACGTCATCGAGATCCGCACGCTGACCTCGCACATCATGGAAACCGGCTTTCGCCACACCGCCGACGGCCGGCTCGTGCCGCGCGACATCATCACGAGCTTCACCTGCCGCTACAACGGTGCCGAGATCTTTCGCGCCGACCTGTTTCCGGCGATCGCCGCGAACCCATACCTTTCGTTCTTCACGGTCGCGAAGGAGAGCGGCAAGTTCGAGTTCGAATGGACCGGCGACAACGGCTATTCGTCCACCGCGGCGGCATCGATCACGGTCGAATGAATTCCTGGCGCGCGATAGCGGTGGCGATACTGCTCTCCACGGGCCCCGCCCTACTCGCCGGCGAGATTGCGCCCGAGGCGCGCCGGTCCGGCTACGCTTTCATGGGGCCGGACACGCGTGCCATGCAGGATGACGACACGTCCAATCCGGGCATGCTGTTCGTGCTCGACGGCGAGACACTGTGGACGAAGAAGACCGGCAGCGCGGAGAAGGCCTGCGCGGATTGCCACGGCGATGCGCGAGGCAGCATGAAGGGCGTCGCGGCGCGCTATCCCGCTTTCGACAAAACACAGGGGCGCCCTGTCACACTCGATCAACGCATCAATCTCTGCCGCGCCAATCATCAGCAGGCAACGCCGCTCCCCTACGAGAGCCGCGACCAGCTGTCGCTGTCCGCCTTCGTCGCCCACCAGTCGCGCGGTGTCGCGATCACGGCTGGCGAGGATCCGCAACTCAGGCCGTTCGTCGAACAGGGCCGCGACCTCTTCATGCAGCGTGAGGGCCAGCTCAACCTTGCCTGCACCAATTGCCACGACGACAACTTTGACAAGCATCTCGCCGGTGCGCCGATCACGCAGGGACAGCCGACCGGCTATCCGCTGTATCGGCTGGAATGGCAGACGCTGGGGTCGCTGGAGCGGCGCCTGCGCAGCTGCATGTCCGGCGTCCGCGCCCAGGCCTACGATTACGGCGCACCGGAGCTCGTCGCGCTCGAGCTCTTTTTGATGTCGCGGGCGCGCGGCCTGCCGATGGAAACACCGGCCGTGCGGCCTTGATTCCTTCGAATTAGGACTAGGCAGGCGCGGCACGGTCGCTAGTATCCCTCCCAAAGACGATGAGTCACAGGGAGGACTTGAAGTGGTCGACTACAGAATCTCGCGCCGTACGCTCTTGACGGGCACCGCAGCGGCTGGCGCGCTCAGCCTGACCGGATTGCCGGCGCGCGCCGAGGTCAACTGGAAGAAATACGCCGGGACCAAGCTGGAGGTGATCCTCGCCAAGGGTCCGCGCGGCGACAACCTGCAAAAGAACATCAAGGAGTTCACCGATCTCACCGGCATCCAGGTGGAATCGGAGCAGATCCCCGAGCAGCAGCAGCGCCAGAAGGTCGTGATCGAGCTCACCTCGGGCCGGCCGAGCTTCGACGTCGTGCACATGAGCTATCACGTGCAGAAGCGGCAGTTCGAGAAAGCCGGCTGGCTCGCCGACATGACGCCGTTCATGAAGGATCCGACACTGACCGCGCCCGATCTCGTCGAGAGCGACTTCTCGGCCGCCGGCCTGCAATATGCCAAGAACGACAAGGGCCAGATGCTGTCGCTGCCCTGGTCGGTCGACTATTTCATCCTCTACTACAACAAGGAGCTATTCCAGAAGAAGGGCGTCGCTGTCCCGAAAACCTTCGACGAGATGATCGCGGCCGCCGAGAAGCTGACCGATCCCAAGGAAGGGACCTACGGTTTCGTCGGACGGGGCTTGCGCAACGCCAACATGACGTTGTGGACGAACTTCTTCCTCAATTGCGGAGGCGAATTCCTCGACGCCAAAGGTAACATCCTGACCGACGGTCCGGAAGCAATCGAGGCGACAAAAATCTACCAGACGCTGCTGACGAAGGTCGCTCCGCCCGGCGTCGTCGGCTTCAACTGGATGGAGTCGATGGCTTCGTTCACGCAAGGGCGCTCCGCAATGTGGATCGACGGCGTCGGCTGGGCGCCGCCGCTGGAGGATCCGGCCGCCTCGCGCGTCGTCGGCAAGGTCGGCTACATCGTCGTGCCTGCCGGACCGAAGGGACAATATTCAGCCACCTACGGCGACGGCCTCGGCATTGCCGCGGCGAGCAAGAACAAGGAAGCCGCCTATCTGCTCTGCCAGTGGGCGGTCTCGAAGAAGCAAGGCGCGCGGCTGCTGCAGGCCGGCGGCGGCGTGCCGTTCCGCAACTCGATCCTGAACGACGCTGAAGTCCAGAGCGGCGTGAAGATGCCCAAGGAGTGGCTGCAATCGGTGATCGATTCCGCCAAGATCAGCAAGCTGGGCCTGCCCGTGATCATCCCGGTCGCCGAATTCCGCGATCTTGTCGGCGCCGCAGTTACCTCGACCATCACAGGTACCGACCCCGCCACAGAGCTGAAAAAGGCCCACGACCAGTTTCGGCCGATCCTGGAGCGTAGCGAAAAGACGTGAGTGCGCTGACACAATCGACTCCGGCCGCGGCACAGTCCGATGCCGCGCCGGAGCAAGAGTTGCGGCCGCCGTCCTACTGGCCGTTCGTGGTGCCGGCGCTGGTCGTCGTGCTCGCCATCATCATCTTCCCGTGGGTCTTCACCATCTGGATGAGCCTGAACGAGTGGAAGGTCGGCTCGCCGACCACCTTCGTCGGGGTCTCCAACTATCTGCGGCTGACCAGCGATCCGCGCTTCATCGAGGCGGTGGGCCACACCATCGTCTACACCGCGCTGTCGGTGGTGCTGCCGCTGGTGCTCGGCACGTTCGCGGCCGTGGTGTTCCACCAGAAATTCGCCGGCCGCGGCTTCCTGCGCGGCGTCTTCATCATGCCGATGATGGCGACGCCGGTCGCCATCGCGCTGGTCTGGACCATGATGTTCCACCCGCAGCTCGGCGTGCTGAACTACCTGTTGTCGCTGGTCGGGATACCCGCGCAGCTCTGGGTGTTTCATCCCGCGACCGTCATCCCCTCGCTGGTGCTGGTCGAGACCTGGCAATGGACGCCGCTCGTGATGCTGATCGTGCTCGGCGGCCTCGCTGCAATTCCGACCGAGCCCTATGAGAGCGCGCAGATCGACGGCGCCAATCTCTGGCAGGTGTTCCGCTTCATCACGCTGCCGCTGATCATGCCGTTCCTGTTCATCGCCGGCATGATCCGCATGATCGACGCGGTGAAGAGTTTCGACATCATCTTCGCGATCACGCAAGGAGGACCCGGCTCGGCGTCGGAGACCATCAACATCTACCTCTACAGCGTCGCCTTCACCTATTACGACCTCGGCTACGGCTCGGCGATCGCGGTGGTGTTCTTCCTGCTGATCATCCTGCTTGCGGCTGTGATGCTGTATGCCCGCCAGCGCATGGTGTGGACCGAAATCGCGAGTGGCGCATGACACCTCGTCAGATCATCGGCAAGATCGGCCTGTGGCTTTCGGTGTTCGTCATCGTGTCGCCGGCAATCCTGTTCTTCCTCTGGATGCTGTCGCTGTCGCTCAAATTCGAGATCGACAACGCCGCCTACCCGCCGGTGTTCTTCCCCGAGCGTATCGCCTGGAAGAACTATGCCGACGTGCTCGCCTCCAACCGCTTCCTGACCTATTTCGTCAACAGCCTTGTCGTCACCGGCAGTGCGACCGCGCTGGCGTTGATCGTCGGCGTCCCCGCCGGCTACGGGATCGCGCGCATGGCTGCGCATAAATCCGCGATCGTGATCCTGATCGCGCGCATCACGCCCGGCCTGTCCTATCTGATCCCGCTGTTCCTGCTGTTCCAGTGGCTCGGATTGCTCGGCACGCTGGTGCCGCAGATCATCATCCATCTCGTGGTGACGGTGCCGATCGTGATCTGGATCATGATCGGCTATTTCGAGACGACGCCGCTCGAGCTGGAGGAAGCCGCGCGGATCGACGGCGCCACGCGCTGGCAGGTGTTTCGCCACGTCGCCCTGCCGATCGCCAAGCCGGGGATCGCGGTCGCCTTCATCCTCGCCGTCATCTTCTCCTGGAACAACTTCGTCTTCGGCATCGTGCTGGCCGGACGCGAGACGCGCACCCTGCCCGTCGCCGTCTACAACATGATCTCGTTCGACCAGTTGAGCTGGGGGCCGCTCGCGGCTGCCGCGCTGATCGTCACCCTTCCGGTGCTGCTGCTGACGGTGTTTGCGCAGCGGCAGATCGTGGCCGGGCTCACCGCGGGCGCCGTCAAGGGCGGGTGATCACCCGATGCCGCCAATCGTGGGGATGCGATCCTGGTGGGCTCACCAGCCCACGCGCAGGCCCACGCGTCCGCCGGCGACCTTCTCGTCCGGCCCGTAGCCGATGCCGCCGTTGAACTGCATGTTGCGATTGAGGCGGAGCGCCGCATTGAAGGCGAGACCGTTGGCTCGCTCGAAGGTCCCGTAGTTCATCGTCATGGCGAAGGTCTCGTCCGGCAGCAGCGTCGGCACGCCGGCCATGGCAAAGGCCACGGCGACGCCGCTGGTCGCCTTGCTGGTCCGCGCGCTGAGGTCGTCGAGCCGGCCGTTGATGCTGGCGAGCTGCGCATTGATGGCGCTGAGATCGCTCGTCGAGGCCAGGCCGAGATTGGCGAGCGTGGTGGTCGCGAGATTGCCGGCGCCGTCGGACGTGACAAGCTGCGTTGCGCCGCTTTGCGCGGCCTTGCTTGCCGACGAGGTGATGCCGGCCATGGTGTAGGTGTTGCCTGCCGTGCCGAACGCCTGCTGATTGGCGCGCGTCGCTGTGGCGCCGCTGCCGATCGCGGCGGAGTTGGTGAAGCCGGCGCTGGTGTTGTTGCCGACGGCGACGGCGTTGGCGCCTGCGACCGATACGGTGTTGCCGATCGCGATGCCGCCTGCCCCGGTCACGGTGGCCGTGTTCGCCATCACCAGCGCATTGGGCGCGTTGACGGCGTTGCCGGAGCCGAACACGGAGGAGCCGGCCGCGCTCGCGGTGCCGGCCACGGTGTTGTTGGAGCCGACCACGTTGACGTTGTCGCCCCGGCCGGTCTGGTTGGCGCCGTTGATCGTGTTGTTGTCGCCCAGCACGAAGCTGCCGTTGCCGTTCAGGGTGTTGGGGTCGCCGATCGCGAAGCTGCCATTGCCGCGGACGACCTGACCGGTGCCGAACGCGCCGCTGTTGCTGCCGGTGACGCTGTTGCTCGCACCGACCGCGGTGCTGTTGGCGCCGGTCACCACACTGTTGGAGCCGACCGCCGTCCCGTTCGTGCTGCCTGCATTGGCAATCGCCCACGCACCGACGGCCAGCGAACTGTCGCCGGCCGCATAGCTGCTGTTTCCGTACGCCGAGCTGGACATGCCGGTCGCGGTGCTCCAGCCGCCGGATGCGGTCGCGTAGTCGGCCGTGGCATGGGAGCTCGTCCCCACCGCCGTGGATATCCAGCCGGCAGCACTGCTGTTGGAGCCGACGGCAACGGCAAAGTCGCCGCTCGCATTGCTCACATAGCCGTAGGCGGAGCTCTCATAGCCGTAGGCCGCGCTCTGCGCCCCGGTGGCGGAGGTATATCGACCGCCCGCGTTGGCGCCATACCCGAGCGCGACGCTTTGCTCGTTGGTCGCCTGGCTCAGGGCGCCCGCGGCAAGGCTGAAATTGCCAAACGCGTTGCTCGACGAGCCATAGGCCGAGCTGGATGGGCCGCCGGCCGTGCTGCCGGCGCCGCACGCCGTACTTCCGGCAGAGCCTGCGCCTGCGCCGCCGGTGCTGTTGCTGGCGTCGACGCAGACGAACTGCGCCTGTGCGGATGGCGGATCGAGCAAGGCGCCGAGCACGATTGCCGCCGCTGCACAAATCGTCGCCGGCCGCGTGCGCCGCCACGCCGCCCTCCTGCCCGCTCGTCCGGTCCGCTCGCCGATCCGGCCCTCGGCCAACCGCGCCGCAAGATTCAACCCCCGCTCGTACATCGCTCACCTTCACGTCATTGCAAACTGTCCGAGCCGCGAAACACACACGTCTGGCCCGCGCGCAATAATATGAATATTCATGTCCGGAGACTGCGGTTCGACGGTGCGGAAACTTGCCTGATCGTCCCAATTTGCAGACCAACTGCCCGAGGGAGCGGCCTGGCATGACGAAAATTCCGTATCTGCGCTTCGACACCGCGGAGTTGCCTGTCGCCGAGCGGCTCGACCGCTACCGCGCGATTCTCACGCACTACGACGTGACAGTCCCCGAGGGCATAGACCGGGACGACTTCGAGGTCCTGGCCGAGGCCTGGTTGCTCGGGGGACTGGTCACTGCGTCCACCCGGATGGGGCCGGTGCGCTTCACCCGTTCCGCCGCACTGGCCAAGGCCGATGGCCGCAATTCATTCGCGCTGCTGCTGCTCAGGCGCGGCGCCTGGAGCGGCGAAGTCGACGGCGAGCCGATCTCGGCCGGTCCCGGCCAGGTGCTGGTGCTCGATCTGACCCGGCCCTTCGACGGCACCGCCACGGCGACCGACACCATCAGCCTCGACGTCGAGCGCGATCCGATCGTCAATGCCGCGCCCGACGGCCTCGACCTGCACGGCCTCGTCCTTGACGGCGCCGCCGGCCGCGTTCTCGCCGATCATATGGCGCTCCTGCGGCGCAGGCTTCCGGCGATGGACGAGAACGACGCGCCCGATGCGGTCCGGACGACGCTCGACCTGCTGCGCGGATGTTTTAGCGTGGCCGCCCGGCCGCGCGAGCAGGGGCTTGCCCGGCGTGACATCGCCATCCTTCACCGCGCCAGCCGCTTCATCGACCAGAATCTGGGCCGCTCCGACCTTTCGGTGGCGGCCATCTGCCGCGAGATCGGCGTGTCGCGCTCGGTGCTCTATCGGGTCTTCGCGCCGCTCGCGGGCGTCGCCGACTACATTCGCGGGCGGCGGCTCGAAGCGATCCATGTGCTGCTCGATGACGCCGAAGAAGATCGCTGGAATGCAGAGATCGCCGCTGAATTCGGCTTCGTGAGCCAGGCCCATTTCAGCCGCAGCTTCCGGCAGCATTTCGGCTACTCGCCGCGCACGGCGCGCGACTCCCGCTTGCACGATCTTGCAGCAGCAGTCGAAGCCGGGCCGGAACTGTTTCGCGAGTGGATTGTCCGGCTCGGCTGACCCGCCAGGTGCGGTCCGAAAAGAAGCGGCCGGACGATTCGCCCACATTCTACTTGGAGTTGACGCACGGTTTGCGCGCACATATGCTACGGTTCGTAGCATTTCTCAGTGTGACGAGAGTCGCATCCCGCGTACGAAACGCCAGAGAGACGCCAAATGTCAGCTCGTCCCCTGATCCCGCGCCGGAAGCTGTTTGGTAATCCGACCTACGTCGGCGCCAAATTATCGCCGGATGGACAATTGCTGTCCTGGCTCGCCCCGGTCGACGGCGTTCTGAACATCTGGGTATCCCCGGTCGACAGCATGACGGCAGGCCAGCCCGTGACGCGCACCAGGGGCAGACCGATCAACTGGCAGAGTTGGAGTCCGGACGGTCGCTACATCATGTTTCTCAACGATGAGAACGGGGATGAAAATCTGCACCTGTTCGTTGTCGATCCCCGCAGTTCGGAACTCCGGGATCTCACGCCCTTCGCCAATGTCCGTGCGCTGCCGACGCACTGGTCGCACATTGTCCCCGACAAGATTGCGATCAGCCTCAACGATCGCGACGTGCGATGGCACGATACGTTCCTGCTCGACCTCGCAACCGGCGAGCGCACACTGGTTTGGGAGAATCGCCAGGAATTCCATTTCGTGGGACTCGACTGGCGGCTCAAGCCGCGCCACGCCCACAGCAACGCGCCCGACGGAGGCACGCGCTTTTGGCGCATCGACGAGCAGAAGGTCACGCATTGGCGCGACGTCCCGTACGAAGCCTACACGAGCACACGGCTCTGGGCGTTCGACGCCGGGTGCAACCACCTCCACATGAGTTCGAGCCTGGAGCACGACAAATCGGCGCTTCTGCGAATCAACTGGTCAACCGGTGAGGAGCGCGTCCTGTTCAAAAGCGACCGCGCCGACGTGACGGACGCCATATTCAATGCCCGGACCCTCGAACCGGAAGCGGTCTGCATCGACCCCGGCCGGCAGGAATGGACGGCTTTGACGCCAGCGGTTGCAAGCGAGCTCGATCTGATCAGGGCGCGACTTCCTGGCCACGCGTTCCATGTCGAAAGCCAAAGTGATGACGATCGCCGGTGGATCGTGACGAGCCACACGGCGGATCAGCCCGCCACATATCACCTTCTCGACCGCGACAAGCAGACCATCACCGAGCTGTTCACGGCGCGGCCCGAACTCAAGCCTTATCGCCTGGCACCAATGCAGGCAGTGCAAGGCAAGTCGCGCGACGGCTTTACCCTCGTCTCCTACCTGACCCTGCCGGCGGAGATCGAGGCCGACCGCCCGCCTCGTCCGCTGCCGATGGTCCTCATCGTCCACGGCGGTCCATGGGGGCGCGACATCTACGGCTATCGCAGGGATCACCAGTGGCTGGCCGATCGCGGCTACGCCGTCCTTTCGGTCAACTATCGGGGATCGACGGGCTTCGGCAAGGCGTTCGTTGCCGCGAGCGAAAAGGAGCATGCGCGAAAGATGCATGACGACCTCATCGACATGGTCGATTGGGCTATTGCCGAAGGCATCGCGCAAAAGGACAAGGTCGCGATCTTCGGCGTGTCCTACGGCGGACTGGCCTCATTCATCGCCGCGACCTTCACGCCAGAGGTGTTCTGTTGTTCGGTGCCGGTGGTCGGCATCTCCAACCTGCAAACGCTGCTGGAATCGATGCCACCCTATTGGGCCGGTTTCGCGGAGTTCATGTATCGCAGCTACGGTGATCCGCGCACTGAGGAGGGCCGCAAGCTGCTCGCCGAGCGCTCACCGATCAACAAGGTCGACAACATCAAGAAGCCCATGCTGATCTTTCATGGCGCCAACGACGTCCGGTGTAAGATCGCGGAAAGCGACACCATCGTCGCCGCCATGCAGGCCAAGAACATTCCGGTGACCTACATCGTCTATCCCGACGAGGGGCACGGCTTCCAGAAGCCAGCCAATCAGCTGTCCTACATCGCGATTGCCGAGGCGTTTTTTGCACGGCATCTGGGCGGTGCGTGCGAGCCCATTGGCGAGGACTTCGAAGGATCCAGCCACGAGGTTCGCGCGGGGGCCAATATCCTGTCCGACCTGGGCGTGGCTTGAAAATTGGCGGCCGGGCGACCTTGCGCCACCCGGCCGCGATCATTGCTGGCGACGACCTATTCCGCCGGCGCGGCATGCATCGCCGGATGCGCGGCATAGTGCTCGGTGGTGCCCAGCTTGCTGGCCGCGAACAGGCCGGCGGCCATCACGGCATAGGCGAACGCGACCGCGGGCGTGACGCCGAAGCCGCCGCCGATGCCGACGGCCTCGCCATGCATGAAGCCGAAATAGGTCAGCACCGCACCGACCAGCGCGAAAGCGGAGGCTTTCTCGAAGTCGCGCTCGATGATGAAAACACCGATCGCGCCGAGGATGAGGCCGCCGAGGATGGAGCCGCCGCCCATGACTTCGAGCCCGTGATAGAACACGCCCTGCTGTGGCAGCGCGGCGATCGCGGCCGCCTTGACCGCGTCGGCCTTGTCGGCGGCGAGCCCGCCGACGCTGGTGGCCGCCATCATGGTCGAGCCCAGCATCGTGTCGATCTGGAGCTTGGCCCAGGCGGCCAGATGCGGCGTCAGCGCCAGCACGATCGCCGGCGCATGCTTGACCGGCGTGGTCTGGAACGCTTGCGCGCCGATGAGCATGCCGATGTAGAGCAGGATCGGCGAGATCGCGACGACAGGCACCAGCGCCAGCAGCACCGAGATGATGCCGAACCAGGCCAGCACGACCACCATGATGCCGGTCGCAGCCGAATAGCCGATGCGGCCGCCCATCGCCTTCCAACCGGGATGACCGATATAGACGGCGTTGATGAAGGGATTGCCCATCAGGCAGCCGATCAGGCTGACGACGCCGTCGGCGGTGAGCACGCGCGTGGTCGGGTACTCGTCACCGGCGGCTTCCGCGCTCTCGACATTGTCCATGGCCTCGACGAGATCATAGATGCCGAATGGAATGGCCGTGACCAGGATGACGCCGAGGAATTCGAAGCCGGAGAAGACGTAGCCCACCGCCGGGATCGGCACCGAGAAGCCGAAATTGGCGAACGCTGCGCCGACGCCCGCGATGCTCAATCCGCCGAGGCCAAGACCGAACAGGTTCGAGCCCCAGGCGATGATCATGCCGGCCGCGATGGCGACGAGCCCCGCCGGAATGCCGCGCCAATATTTCACGCCACCGAACCAGCTCACCAGGATGATGGCGAAGCAGACGAGACCAATCTGCGGCGTCATGTACATCTCGAGCGCCGGGCGCATCGAGATGAAGGTGACGGAGACGCCGGCGAGCGTGCCGAGCAGCGCCGCGCGCGGCGTGATCTTGCGGATGAACGGCGCGATGAAGCCGCCGATCATGAGAATAAAACTCTGGAAGAACACCCAGACGAGGCCAGCCGACCAGCCCTTGAGCGGATCGCCGGTCTTGATCGTGATCGGCAGCATGATCACGAAGGTGACGATGAACATGTGCGGCACGCTGACGCCCGAGGGCAGCGCGCAGACGTCGTTGCGGCCGGTCTTCTGTGCCAGACGATAGGCGAGGTAGGCGTAATAGAAGGTCGACAGGCACATCATCAGCCCGAGCGCGGGCAGGATGCGGCCGAACACGAGGCTGTCAGGCATCTTCAGCACGAAGCGCAACAGGCCCGTGAGCACCAGCATGTTGACGAGGATGTTGGTGCCGAAGCCGAAAAACGCGTTCCAGTCGCCCGATGTCCATAGTGCCGGCTTGAACCCGGACGTGTTCAGATCAGATTTGCCGGCCGTCCCTGTCATTGTGCTCATGGTGATGCCCCTAAGCTGAAGTGGAAATCTTCATCGCCTCCAGTACTGCGGCTGAGTCCGCGACCCAGCCGAAGATGCCGCCCTGGGCCTTGATCATTTTCAGGCCCATCTCGTGAAACTCGGGAAAGTAGGATGCGCAGCCGTCCGAGATGACGACGCAGCGATAGCCGCGGTCATTGGCCTCGCGCACGGTGGTGTTGACGCACACTTCGGTGGTGACGCCGCACACCAGCAGATTTTCGATGCCGTATTTCTCCAGCACGTCGGTGAGCTCGGTGGCGTAGAAGGCGCCTTTGCCCGGCTTGTCGATCACGACTTCGCTGTCGAGCGGATAGAGCTCGGGAATGATGTCGTGACCGGCCTCGCCGCGAATGAGAATGCGCCCCATCGGGCCGGGATCGCCGATGCGCAAGGACGGGGCGCCGCGCTCGACCTTCGCCGGCGGCGCATCGGAGAGATCGGGCAGATGGCCCTCGCGGGTGTGGATCACCAGCATGCCGGTGTCGCGCGCCGCCTTCAGCACCGCGCCGATCGGCTTCACCGCACGCGCAAGCTGGCTGACGTCGTTGCCGAGCGTCTCGCCGAAGCCGCCGGGCTCCATGAAATCGCGCTGCATGTCGATGATGAGAAGCGCGGTGGCGGGCCAGTCGAGCCTGATCGGCTCGGGCTCGGCGCTGATGACGCCCAATGTCGGCTTGGTCGAGTTCAACATGACTCAAGGCCCCCGCGAGAACTCTCTTTGCCAGGAGTTCTGCAAACGCCGTGCCATTGTGTACAATAGCGGTGGGGCACAGGCTGCGAGGGAATTCGTTGTGCTGTCAGAAGGTTACGTCAGCAGCTGGCGGCTGCTTATTCCCTGTGCGACGGCTTTGCGACGTGCAGTTGCTTAAAGGATGAGCGGACTCCGCTGTCATTCCGGGGCGCGCGTAGCGCGAGCCCGGAATCCATCGGGCCGCAATACATGAGGCGAAATGGATTCCGGGCTCGACGCTTCGCGCCGCCCCGGAATGACGACAAGAAACTACCGCCCCGCCCCATACAGCCGCCGATACTCGTCCTCATACGGCGCATAGGAATCCTTCAGCGTCGCCATGTTGAGCAGCATGGTGGCCACCATCGCGGCCGTCTTGTCGAACACGCGCGTCTTGACCCAGGCGCTTTCGGTGCGGCGGCTGCCGGAGAGCGCGACCACTTCGCGCTCCACCTCATACGCGTCGTCGACGAAGAGCGGCCCCTTCACCAGCCTGATCTCCTGGTCGGCGAACAAGCCGACCGCCGGGCCCTTGGCCGGCAACGGATCGTCCTTGGAGCGGTACTGGAACAGCACGCTCAGCATCTCCATCGGGATGATCGGCTTGCGCCATGGGTTGTCGACACTGGAATAATACGGCGAGCTCTCGGTGATGACGGCGAGCTTCTGCCGGAGCGAGAACGGATAGAGGTCGCCCATGGTCTGGTCGAACGCCATGCGCACAGCTTGCCGCTTGCTGGTCTGCGCGATCTTCACCTCGCGCAGGATCACGGGATCAGCGAGCGGCTTCAGCTCGGTGAGGCGGGTCTCGAGCGCGGTTGCCGCGTGCGGTTCGCCGACCGAGGCCGTGCCGCGCAGCACTTCGGTGCCGTCGCGCTTGACCATCTGGATCTGGCACCGGCTCGCACCGGCTAGAGGTTTCGACAGGATCGCCTGCACCTCCTCGCCTTCGAAGCAGGCGTTGCGATAATGCGCGGAAAGACAGCCACTCTCGAACCAGGCCTGTCCCCACAGCCGTGCGCCAAGCGGGGCGAACTGGCTGAAATGCGTCGGGCCTTCGATGGTGCCGCCCTTGAAGCCGAGCTTCTGCGCGGTGGCATCGTCATGGATCGAGGCGTGCGCGTCGTAAGTTTGCGCATGGAGCATCTGGCGCGGCTGGCGCCACGGCCCGATCAAGGCCTCGGCCGTCTCGGTGATCTCGGTGTCGAATGCTTTTGCCGTCATGGTGTCCTCCGCAAGCAAGCCATGACTAGCAGGAGCGCCACGGATGCGGCCAGCGATATTGACTTCGCCGGCCCATGCTCTTGACTGCGATCTCCCGCTTCGCACAGCCGCAAGCCTCCCGCGGCGCAAAATCCCTCGCCCGACCAGGACAACAAGGACTTCCGAAATGACGCTGATGCAGGTCGAGCTGGACGATAAATACCGGCTCGAATCGAAGCGGATCTTCCTGTCCGGCACGCAGGCCCTGGTTCGACTGCCCATGTTGCAGCGCGAACGCGATCGGCTTCAGGGGCTCAACACCGGCGGCTTCATCTCGGGCTATCGCGGTTCCCCGCTCGGCATGTACGACCACGCGCTGTGGCGCGCCAAGTCGCACCTCCAGCAGCACGACATCGCCTTCGTCCCCGGCCTGAACGAGGACTTGGCTGCGACCGCGGTCTGGGGCAGCCAGCAGGTCGGCCTGTTTCCCGGCGCCAAGGTCGATGGTGTGTTCGGTATCTGGTACGGCAAGGGCCCCGGCGTCGACCGCTCGGTGGATGCGCTGAAGCACGCCAATGCGGCCGGCACCTCGCTCAATGGCGGCGTGCTGGCGCTCGCAGGCGACGACCACGGCTGCCAGTCCTCGACGCTGGCGCATCAGAGCGAACAGGTGTTCGCGGCAGCGCTGATTCCCGTGATCAATCCGGCAACGCTGCAGGACTATCTCGACCTCGGCCTCTACGGTTTTGCGCTGTCGCGCTTCTCCGGCTGCTGGGTCGGCTTCAAGGCGATCAGCGAGACCGTGGAAAGTTCGGCGTCGATTGATAGCGATCCCGAACGCATCCAGATCAGGCTGCCCGACGATTTCGAGATGCCGCCCGGCGGCCTCAACATCCGCTGGCCCGATCCGCCGCTGGACGCCGAGAGACGCCTGTTCGGCCCGAAGATGGCCGCAGTGCAGGCCTTTGCCCGCGCCAACCAGCTCGATCGCATCGTGCTGGATTCAAAGCCCGCGCGACTCGGCATTGTCGCGACCGGCAAGGCCTATCTCGATCTGCGCCAGGCGCTCGCCGACTTAGGGATTACCGACAAGGACGCGCAGGACCTGGGCCTGCGCATCTACAAGGTCGCGCTGACCTGGCCGCTGGAGGAAAGCGGAGCCAAGCGCTTCGCCGAAGGACTTCAGGATGTCCTGGTGGTCGAGGAGAAGCGCGGCTTCATCGAAGACCAGCTGATGCGCATCCTCTACAATATCGACGCGTCCAGGCGCCCGACCGTCACCGGAAAGCGCGACGAGCGCGGCGCGCCGTTGCTGCCGAGCGAGGGCGAGCTGACGCCGACCATCGTGGCGTCGGCGCTGGTGGCGCGGCTGCGCAAGCTCGGCCATCACAGCCCGGTGCTGGAGCAGCGCCTCGCGCGGCTCGAGGCGTTCGACAATCCCGTGACGGCCAGCGCGCCGATCAAGCTCGCGCGCACGCCGTTCTTCTGCTCGGGCTGCCCGCACAATTCCTCGACCCGCGTGCCCGAGGGCAGCCGCGCCATGGCCGGCATCGGCTGCCACGGCATGGCCCTGAGCATGCCGACGCGCCGCACCGATTTGATCTCGCATATGGGCGCCGAGGGCGTGAACTGGATCGGCCAATCGCCCTTCACCACCGAGAAGCACATCTTCCAGAATCTCGGCGACGGCACCTATACACACTCGGGCTTGCTCGCTCTTCGTGCCGCTTCAGTCGCCGGCATCAACATCACCTACAAGATCCTCTACAACGACGCCGTGGCGATGACCGGCGGCCAGCCGGCCGAGGGCGGCTTCAACGTCGCGCAGATCGCGCACCAGGTCTGGGCCGAGGGCGTCAAGCGCCTCGCGATCGTCTCGGACGATCCGGGCAAATACCCCGAAGGCAACTACTTCCCGCAAGGCGCAACGATCCATCACCGCCGCGAGCTCGATGCCGTGCAGCGCGAGCTGCGCGACATCAAGGGCCTCACGGTCGTCATCTACGACCAGACCTGCGCGGCCGAAAAGCGCCGCCGCCGCAAGCGTGGGCTCTATCCCGACCCCGCCAAGCGCGCTTTCATCAACGAGCTGGTCTGCGAAGGCTGCGGCGACTGCTCGCAGGCCTCGAACTGCGTCTCGGTGCAGCCGCTGGAGACCGAATTCGGCCGCAAGCGCCAGATCGACCAGTCGAACTGCAACAAGGACTTTTCCTGCGTCGAAGGCTTTTGCCCAAGCTTCGTCACCGTGCATGGCGGCACGCTGAAGCGGATGAAGACGTCGGCGGTCGATTCCGGACAGTTGTTCGCCGACCTGCCGCTGCCTCCTGCCCGCGAGCTCGAGGCGCCGTACAACATCCTCGTCACCGGCATCGGCGGCACCGGCGTCATCACCATTGGCGCACTGCTCGGCATGGCCGCCCATGTCGACGGCCGCGGCTGCTCGGCGCTGGACTTCACCGGCCTGTCGCAGAAGAACGGCGCGGTGATGAGCCATGTCCGCATCGCACCGAAGCCCGAGGACATTTCGGCGGTCCGCATCACCACCGGCGGCGCCGACGTCATCCTCGGCTGCGACATGATCGTGTCGGCCGGCCCCTCCGCGCTCAGCCGCGCCGAACGCGGGGTGACCAAGGCCTACATCAACGCCGATCTGCAGCCGACCGCAAGCTTCGTACAAAACCCCGATCTCGATTTCGAGATGGGCACGATGCAGACCGTGCTGCGCGACGCCGTCGGCGACAAGAACCTCGACATCATCGACGCCACGGGCATTGCCTCAGCCCTGATGGGCGACTCGATCGCGACCAATCCCTTCATGCTCGGCTTCGCCTTCCAGAAGGGCGCGATCCCGCTGTCGCTGGAGGCCCTGCTCCGCGCCATCGAGATCAACGGCGCCGCGATCGAGATGAACAAGCTCGCCTTCACCTGGGGGCGCCTCGCCGCCCACGACATGTCACGGGTGCGCAGCGTGCTCCAGTTCAAGAGCCGTGCGGCCGCGCCGAGCAAATCGCTCGATGACATCATCGCAGCGCGCGCGGAGTTTTTGACCGGCTATCAGGACAAGGCGTATGCCGACCGCTATCTCGCAGCCGTCGCCAGGGTGCGCAAGGCGGAGAGCGCGGCCTCGCCCGCGTCCACGGAGCTGACCGAGGCCGTGGCCAAGAACCTGTTCAAGCTGATGTCCTACAAGGACGAGTACGAGGTCGCGCGGCTCTATACCGACGGCAGCTTTGCCAAGAAGGTGTCGGAGAAGTTCGACGGGGACTTCACGCTGAAGTTCTACCTCGCCCCGCCGATCTTCGCGCAGCGCGACAAGACGACCGGGCATCTCCAGAAGAAGGAATTCGGCGGCTGGATGATCCACGCCTTCCGCGTGCTGGCCAAGCTCAAGTTCCTGCGCGGCGGCGCGTTCGATCCGTTCGGCCGCACCGAGGAGCGCAGGACCGAGCGGAAGCTGATCGAGGATTATCTGGCGATGATCGACCAGCGGATCGCTGGGCTGAACGCGGCGCAGGTCCCGCTGCTGGCACGGCTCGCGCGCGTGCCCGAGACGATCCGCGGCTTCGGCCACGTCAAGGAAGGCAATATCAAGCAGGCGATGGCCGAGACGGCACGGCTGCAGGCGGAGCTCGAGAATAGCCGGTTTGCGGCGGCAGCGGAGTAGAGGTCAGGAAGGCGAAAGCCTCTCCTCGTCATTGCGAGGAGCCCTTGCGACGAAGCAATCCAGAGTCCCTCCGCGGGAGGCAGCCTGGATTGCTTCGCTGCGCTCGCAATGACGGAGATTGTGGGAGGCGCTCGCCACACACGCGGTGTCATCGCCCGGCTTGACCGGGCGATCCAGTACGCCGCGGCCGTCGTGATGAATCTCGCTACCTCTGGAATACTGGATGCCCCGCCTTCGCGGGGCATGACAGCGGTGGAGACGGCTAGACCGAGGTCGTGGCGACGCTTGGTGCCAAGGCCGTCACCCCGCCCTCCGCCAGATGCCGCCCCGCGATATACCCGAACGTCAGCGCCGGCCCGAGCGCGATCCCCGCGCTCGGATAGTTGCCGTTCATGATCGAGCCCATGTCATTGCCACACGCATAGAGCCCCGCAATCGGCGTGCCGTCGCCTCGCAGCACGCGGGCCTGGGCATCGACCTTCGTGCCGATCGCCGTGCCGAGATCGGCCGGATAGATCCGTAGCGCGAAGAACGGTGCGCGAAGGATCGGCGCGACGCAGGGGTTCGGCTTGTGAGCGGCGTCGCCGAGGTGACGCTGGTAGATCGTGCTCCCCCGGCCGAATTCAGGATCGCGCCCCTCCTTTGCTCCGGTGTTGTAGCTCGCGACCGTCGCGGCGAGCACGGATGGCTTGATGCCGATCTTGGCCGCAAGCTGCGCGATCTCGGGAGCCTCGATCAACTCACCGCTCGCCACATAGCGCCGAACGTTGAGGGTAAACGGCTTGATGCGGCCGAGGCCATAGCGCCACAAAAACTGACGATCGCAGATCAGGTAGAACGGCCGATCGGGCTCGCCATGGCCGTCGCGCAGCAAGGCGAGCACGAACTCGTGGTAGGACAGCGCCTCGTTGACGAAGCGCCGGCCCGCGGCGTTGACGGCGATCACGCCGGGCTTGGCGCGATCGGTCACCATGTGCGGAAAGACGCCACGGCTGCCGTCCGCGCGCCGGAACAGCGAGGCCGGCACCCAATAGGCCGGGCTCGTCGCCTCCGTATTGAGCGCAGCCCCGGCCGTCGCCGCGAGCCGAAGCCCGTCGCCTGTACCTGATGCATTGGCCGCCGAGACAAATTCGGCCGCAGGCGGAAAGAACCGCTTACGCAAAGCAGCATCGTGCGAAAAGCCGCCGGCCGCGAGCACCACGCCGCGGCGCGCCGCGATCGCACGGTCGCGGGAGCCGTGACGGATCACCACGCCGCTGACGCGATCGCCATGCATCGACAAATCCTCGACATCCACGCTGAAGAGGATCTCGACCTGCCGCGCCAGCAGCGAGGCGTAGAGCCGCGCAGCGAGCGCGTTGCCGAGATGCAGCGTCGTGCCGCGCGGGCTGCGCAGCGGCGGCCGCAATCGCGCGAAAGCCGGGCCCAGCTGCGTGCCGTCGAAAGCCACGGGCTCAAGCACACGCCCGCCTGATGTCGCGCCCAGCCGTTCCGGATAATAGTCCGGACAGATCTTCACCGGCTGGAGCCGCACCTCGGTCCTGGCTTCGAGCCAGGCGATCGCTTCGGGTCCGCGCGCCAGGAAGGCGGCGCGCAGGCCGGCATTGGCCGGCTCGGGGACCGTGCTCGACAGATACTGGACGGCGTCAGTGACGCTGTCGGACAGCCCCGCCGCCTTCATCTTCGGGTTGGCAGGGATCCAGACCATGCCGCCGGACCACGCCGTGGTGCCACCGACGAAGGCCGTCTTCTCGATCACAAGCACACTCAGGCCTTCGGCGGCCGCAACGGCCGCCGCCGTCATGCCACCGGCGCCGGCGCCGACGACAATGACGTCGTAAGTCTCGTGCGCCGGCATCATGCGGCAAGTTTCCGGAGGCGAGGCATGACATCGTCATACCTCGCCCGCGGGCTCGCAGCTAGCGGGCGGGCTTGCGCTCGATCGGGTCGATGTCGATCGCCCGCAGGCGGCCGAGCCGCAGCACGTCCATGGCGAGCCGCCGGCCGATCCGGTCGCGGTCGAGCACGCGGATCAGATCGTCGACGCCGTTGATCTCGACGCCGTCGAGCCTGATCACGACGTCGCCGGGCAACAGGCCCGCCTTCGCCGCCGGCCCATCCGGCTCGATCTGCATCAAGAGCGCGCCCATCTTGTTCTCGACGCCGGCCAGCACGGCATGCCGCCGTGGAACCGGCGCGGTCTGTCCGGCAACGCCGATATAGGCGCGGCGGACATAGCCGTGACGAATGATCTCCGCCAGCACGAATTGCGCGGTGTTGCTGGCGACCGCGAAGCAGATGCCTTGCGCGCCATTGATGATGGCCGTGTTGATGCCGATCACCTCGGCATTCGACGACACCAGCGGGCCGCCGGAATTGCCGGGATTGAGCGCGGCATCGGTCTGGATGACGTCCTCGATGGTGCGGCCGCTAACCGAACGGATCGAGCGTCCCAGCGCCGAGACCACGCCGGCGGTCACGGTCGATTCGAATCCGAGCGGATTGCCGATCGCGATCACGAGTTGGCCGCGCCGCAGGGTCTTGGAGTTGCCGAGCGCGGCATAGGGCAAGTCGCGGACGCCGTTGGCGCGCAGCAGCGCAAGATCGGTGTCGGGATCGACGCCGAGCACGCGGGCGTCGCCGACATGGCCTTCCACATCCCGCAGCCGGATCTCTTTGGAGGCGCCGACCACGTGGCTGTTGGTGAGCACGAGCCCATCCGGCGAGATCACGATGCCCGAGCCGAGCCCGCCGCGCTCGCGGCCGTTCGGCACTTTCGGCCCGGTCTCGACGCGCACGACGGCTGGGCCGACGCGGTCGGTGACGTCGATCACGGCATTGGAATAGGCGTCCAGCAGGGCCCGGTCATTGTCCGGGGCAGCCGCCGCCGTTCGCGATGACGATCCGTCATCGGCGATATCTGAGGTAAAATCCAGCATGGCAAGAGTCCTTGAGGCTCACACAGATGGTGGCCTGTTCCTGCCAGCGCAAGTGGCCCGCCTGGGGCGCAAGGCTGGGCTGCCGGGTATTGACGACTAAGGCGCGCGCCGCAGCGCGCCCCCTCTTGCCTTGACCGGGTCGAGCAGCGACCAGTCGCCGTCCGGCAGCACATACCCCCTGGGGAACGGCGCGCGCAGCTCCAGCCCGAGCGAGCGCAGCACGCGGTCGTCGCGGTAGTAGCATTGCAGCACCACGCGGACGAGGGTTGCCGCGCCGTCGGAGCTGCGGAACTGCTGCGCGACGCCATCGCGCGCGGCGGCTTCGAGATCCGCCAGCGGCATGCCGGCAAGCCGCGCCAGATGATCGAGCGCCGCCACGACCGGCCTCGTGTCGCGGCCGAGGGTTGCAAGAATGTCGGCCTGGATGATCTCGTCATCGGCGCCGGGGACCCGGTATTCCTCGCTCGGTGGAATGATCATCGCGGCGATGGTGCGCAAATCCTGGCGCTGTCGCGGCGTGAGGGTGAGCTGTTCGGTCATAAGAATCCTCAGTCGAACAAATTGGCGAGGCGCTGCTTCATCTGGTCGGCGATGTACAGCGCGAGGGCCTGGATGGTGGACGTCGGGTTCACGCCGCCCGAGGTGACGAAGATGCTGCCGTCGACGATGAAGAGGTTCTTCACGTCGTGCGAGCGGCCCCATTCGTTGACGACGGAGCGTTCGGGGTCGGTGCCCATCCGCGCGGTGCCGAGCAGGTGCCAGCCGCCCCACGGGATCGGCGAGTTGACGCAGATGTCGGTCGCCCCCGCGGTCTCGAGCACCTCCCGGCCGCGCGCCAGCGCGTGCTCCATCATCTTCCGGCTGTTCTCGCTGAGCGTGTAGTCGATCTTCGGCGCGGGAATGCCGTGGCTGTCCTTCAGGACGGGATCGAGCGTGACGCGATTGTGCTCTTCCGGCAGGTCCTCGCAGATCGCGGAGAAACCTAAGCGATGGCCGTTGAGCTTGCGGAAGACGCGATGATGATCGGCGCCCCAGGGCAGGATGCCCTTCTGCTCGCTGACGACGGCCTCGAACACTGGCCCTGCCCCGCGCACGAACTGGACGCCGTAGCCGCGCACGAAGCCGCGCGACAGGTCGGTGTCATACCATTCCTTGCTCCACAGGCAGGTCGGTGGCGCGCGGTTGCTATCGGTCGGCTCCTTCACATAGCCGTAGATCTGCGCATAGGGATGGAACATCAGGTTCTTGCCGACGAGACCCGACGAATTGGCAAGTCCGTTCGGAAAGCGGCCCGACGCGGAGTTCAGCAGCAGCCGCGGCGTACCGACACCGTTGCAGGCGATGATGACGACATGCGCCGGCTGAAACTGCTCGACACCGTCCTTGTCGTAATAGACCACGCCCGAGGCCATGCCGTTCTCGTCGGTGGTGATCTCGCGCACCCGGCAATGGGTGCGCAGCTCGACACCGGCACGGACCGCATGCGGCCAATAGGTGATGTCGGTCGAGGATTTGGCGCCTTGCGCGCAGGCCGGCGTGCAATGGCCGAGATTGATGCAGCGCGCCCGGCCCTCATAATCCATGGTAGCGACCGTCGTGTCCGACGGCCACCAGTGCCAGCCGAGCTTGTTCATGGCCTTGCCGATGATCGCACCGGACAATCCCATCGGCTGTTGCGGCATCGGCGGATGCGTCAGCGGCGAGAGCGGATCGCCCGATAGCCCCGACGTGCCCATCATCCGGTCGTTCTCTTCGAAGAACGGGGTCAGCGCGTCGTAGTCGATCGGCCAGTCGTCGGCGACGCCGTCGAGCGTCTTCACCTTGAAATCGGAGGGATGCAGCCGCGGCCAGTGTGCGGTGTACATCACCGTCGAGCCGCCGACCGCATTGTAGTTGACGACCTTGATCGGCGAATTGTCGTCGTTGATCGGATAGTCCTCGGGCCGACCGCGGACGTTCGGGCTCGACGACCACTCGCCGTAGAACTTGGCTTCCCAGTCCCGACCCGTGCTGGGATATTCCGCCGGGTTCATCCAGCCGCCCTGCTCCAGGCAGAGGATGTGCATCTTGGTCTCGGCCAGCGACCACGCCACCGCCGCGCCTGAAGCGCCGGCGCCGATGATCAGGACGTCCACGGGGTCTTTCATCGCGACCTTTTCCTCCCCCTCGCCGCTTCCCGGGCGATTCGGCCTCCGCAGTCCGCAAGGCCGGCGCAAACGATAGGGGCAGAGCGACGGCTGAGTAAAGCCGCGGGGCCGGAATGTCGCACTTCGCAGGGCGCAGACCATTGGTATCGCCACATCCGGATGCTAGGAACGAGACGAAAGAGCAATCGATAGCGAGACCGTATGTCCTTCGAGAATTCATTTGCCGCCGCCCGCGCTTTCGCGCTTGTTTTGTTTCTTGCTCTGCCCGGATTTCTGGCCTCCTCAGCGCCTGGGTTCGCACTGACCGCGACGGCGACCGTGCGGGACGCCAATTCCATCCAGCTTGGCGACGTCACCTATCGGCTCGACGGCGTCGACGCGCCCGAGCTCGACCAGGTCTGCATCGACGATCACGCCGATCCCTGGACCTGCGGCATCGAGGCCCGCGATCAGCTGGCCAAGCTGATCGGCAAACGGGCGGTACGTTGTGACGATGTCGGGCCGGAAAAGAGCTTCGGCAAACGCCACCGTGCGATCTGCACGGCCGAGGGCGACAAGGCCAGCCTGAACGAGCAACTGGTGAAGCTCGGCTTCGCCATCGCCCGCGAGCCGATCAAGGCCAACGTCAAGCCGGCGGCAGCCGAGGCCAAGACGGCCTCGTCCGGAATCTGGAAGGGCTGTTTTGTTGCACCGCAAGAATTCCGGACCGGCAAAAAGGACGGCGCACTCCTGGGCGCCGCCTGCCGGCCGGACCGCGACAAGGAAATCCGCGCCGTGCTGTTTCCGGACGAACTGACCATGCCGCCCAGTTGCGGCATCAAGGGCAAGCTTGCGGTGCGCGCCCGCGTCACCGGCAATATCGGCATCTATCATCTGCGGGGCTGCCCGAGCTATCCGGCGACCACCAAGCCGGACCGCTGGTTCTGCTCGGAGGACGACGCCCAGGCCGCCGGCTTCCGCAAGGCCTATAATTGCCGCCGGCCGAAGTGAACAAGTCGTTCACGCGGCCGTGAGCGGTACCCGGAGACAGTATTGATCCGGAATTGAACTCCATGGCGAGTTGCTGCACTTATCAACGTGCGCACGCGCTTTGCGCGAGCGCTTCCTTGGCAGACGATCCTCATTGGATTGTCTTTGCTCGGGCGTTTCCTCCCTAGACTTGGGCCGCTTGTCACAAACAAGCGGCTCTTCTTTTTTGTGCCCCCTACTTCCGCATCGGCATGATCTGGTCCATCGGCGGCATGTTCTGGTTGAGATGCGCCATGATCCAGACGGTGCCGCCGACCACCAGGAAGACGACCAGCAGCCCGAAGGCGAGCGCCAGCACGTTGTTGGTATTGTCCGGCCCCGTCGTGATGTGCAGGAAGAACACGAGGTGCACGCCCATCTGCGCGATCGCGAGCACGATCAGCGCGACGGGAATGGACGGCTGCCAGACCAGGTCAGTGCCAGCGATGAAGAACGACGTCGCCGTGAGCAGCAGCGCGAGTGCGAGGCCGACGACGTAGCCGAGGATGCGCGCGCCGACGCTATGCTGCTCTTCCTCGCCCGGCGCGAGATCGTGCCCGGCCGGAATATGGGTCTGATCGCTCATGCGCCACCCCCAAGTAAATAGACGACAGAGAACACCCCGACCCAGATGATGTCGAGTGCGTGCCAGAACAGCGCAAAGCACATCATCCGCCGCAACACGTCGGCGCGAAAGCCCTTGGCGAAGACCTGCGCCATCATGGTGAGGAGCCAGAGCACGCCGGCGGAGACGTGCAGGCCGTGGCAGCCGACCAGCGAGAAGAACGACGTCAGGAACGCGCTACGCGAGGGGCCGTAACCGCGCGCGACGAGATCGCCGAACTCGCGGAACTCGATGGCGAGGAAGATCAGCCCGAGCGCGCAGGTCACGGCCATGCCGAGATAGAACCAGAACCGGTTGCGCACGTCGGCCGCGATGCTGGCCATGCCGCAGGTGAAGCTCGACAGCAGCAGGCAGACCGTCTCGATCGCGACGTTGCGCTGCTCGAAGATCTCCGACCCCTTGGGGCCGTCGGCGGTCTGGCCGGACAGCACCGCATAGGCCGCAAAGAAGCAGGAAAACATCACGATGTCGGAGAGCAGGAAGACCCAGAACCCGTAGGCGGTCACGATCCGCTTCGACGCCGGCCCGGGATGCTCGACGACGAGCCCGATGTGATGGGGATCGGCATGCGCACGGCCGACAGTCGCGGTCATCGACATCAGAGCGCCCCCGCCATGCTGACGAGGCTGCGTCGCTCCTCGAGATTGATGCGGTCGATCCGTGCGACCTCGTCGGCCGGGATGACGTATTCGTCATGGTCGCGCCAGGCGAACACGACGAAGGTCGCGAACGCGCCGATGCCACCCAGGATCACCATCCACCAGATGTGCCAGATCAGCGCAAAGCCCATGATGGTGGCGAAGAACGCGCAGACGAAACCGGTCGGCGAGTTCCGGGGCATTTCGATGTCGTGATATTCGGGCGCCTCGTGCTCGAGCGATTGCTGCCGGGCATGGGTCTTCATGTCCCAATAGGCATCCTCACCGCGCACATCGGGACTGAAAGCGAAGTTGAAAACCGGCGGCGGCGACGAGGTCGCCCATTCCAGCGAGCGGCCGTCCCAGGGATCGCCGGTGCGGTCGCGCAAGGCCTCGCGATTCCTGATGCTGACGACGAGCTGCATGATCTGGCAGATCACCCCGATCGTCAGCACGGCCATGCCGGCCGCCGCAACCAGCATCCAGGGCCGCCACGCCGCGACGTCGTAATGCTGCAAACGCCTGGTCATGCCGAGCATGCCGGCGATATAGAGCGGCATGAAGGTGACGTAGAAACCGAGGAAGGTGAACCAGAACGCGAGCTTGCCCCAGCGCTCGTCCAGGCGGAAGCCGAACGCCTTCGGAAACCAGTATTCGAAGCCGGCGAACGCGCCGAACAACACGCCGCCGATGATGACGTTGTGGAAGTGCGCGACCAGGAACATGCTGTTGTGGAGCATGAAGTCGGCCGGCGGCACCGCGACCAGTACGCCGGTCAGGCCGCCGATGATGAAGGTGACCATGAAGCCGACCGCCCACAGCATCGGGGTCGCGAAGCGGATGCGGCCTCCATACATCGTGAACAGCCAGTTGTAGATCTTCACCCCGGTCGGCACCGCGATGATCATGCTGGCGATGCCGAAGATGGCGTTGACATCGGGGCCGGCGCCCATCGTGAAGAAATGGTGCAGCCAGACCATGAAGGAGATGACGCAGATCGCCATGGTGGCCAGCACCATGGAGCGATAGCCGAACAGCGCCTTGCCGGAGAAGGTCGAAACCACCTCGGAGAAGATGCCGAAGGCCGGCAGCACCAGGATGTAGACCTCAGGATGGCCCCACGCCCAGATCAGGTTCATGAACATCATGACGTTGCCGCCGGCCTCGTTGGTGAAGAAGTGGAAGCCGAGGTAACGGTCGAGCAGCAGCATCGCGAGCGTGGCGGTGAGGATCGGAAACGCAGCGACGATGAGCAGGTTCGAGGCCAGCGTGGTCCAGCAGAACATCGGCATGCGCAGATAGTTCATGCCCCGGGTGCGCAGCTTCAGCACGGTGGTGACGAGATTGATGCCGGCGACCAGCGTGCCGACGCCGGAGATCTGCAGCGACCACGCGTAGTAGTCGACGCCGACGCCCGGCGAATAGGACAGTCCCGACAGCGGCGGGAAGGCGAGCCAGCCGGTGCGGGCGAACTCGCCGATCACGAGCGAGAGATTGACCAGCAGCGCGCCGGTCGCGGTCAGCCAGAACCCGACCGAATTGAGCGTCGGAAACGCGACGTCGCGCACGCCGAGCTGGAGCGGAACGACCAGGTTCATCAGACCGATCACGAACGGCATCGCGACGAAGAAGATCATGATGGTGCCGTGCGCCGAAAAGATCTGGTTGTAATGCTCCGGCGGCAGGTAGCCCTGCGACTGGTAGGCCACCGCCTGCTGGATCCGCATCATGATCGCGTCGCTGCCGCCGCGCAGCAGCATCACCGAGGCCAGCAGGATGTACATCACGCCGATCCGCTTGTGGTCGACGCTGGTGATCCATTCGTGCCAGAGATAGGGCAGATGCCCTTTCACCACGACCCAGATCAACACGCCGAGGATCGCGACCAGCACCACGGCACCCGCGACGAGGGGTATCGGCTGGTCGAACGGGATCGCCGACCAATCGAGCTTACCGAGCATCGTGGCCTCCACTGTGCGGCCTGCCGGCATCGGAGAGCAGCTCCGGGCCGGGCCCTGGCGGAATGTGCTGGGTCGCGATCAGGTCGAACAGGCGGGGATCTTCGAGACGATAGGTCGGCCTACCCCTCTCGATGCCCTGTTGCATCAGCTTCGTGTAACTCTCCTCGTTCAGCACGGCATCGGACTTCGCCGTGGTCGCGACCCAATCCGGAAAGGCGAGCGGCGAGATCACGTTGACGTCGAACATCATGTCGGGAAAGCCGTCGCCGGAGAAATGCGCCGACAGACCTTGCAACTTGCCCTCATTGTCGGCACGCAGGTTCAGCTTCGTCACCATGCCGTTCATGGTGTAGATCATGCTGCCGAGCTGCGGGATGAAGAACACGTTCATCACGCTCGACGACGTCAGCTGGAAATTCAACTCGGCGCCGGCCGGCACCGTCAGCGTGTTGACGGTGGCGATGCGTTGGTCCGGATAGATGAACAGCCATTTCCAGTCGAGCGAGACCGCCTGGATGCGGACCGGACTGCCGGTGCCCGGCACGGGCGCTGCGGGATCGAGCTGATGCGAGCCGATCCAGGCGACGCCGCCGAGCAGGATCACGGTGAGCGCGGGGATCGCCCACACCACCATCTCGACGCGCCCGGAATAGACGAAATCGGGCTGGAAGCGCGCTTTCGTGTTGGACGCGCGAAACCAGAACGCAAAGGCCAGGATCGCGATGATGGTCGGCACCACGATCGTAAGCATGATGAAGACGGAATCGACCAGGATGGTGCTGTTGGCGGCAGCCACCGGCCCTTGTGGATCGAGCAGATTCATCGGCAAGCCACTGGCGATTGGGAAACCCCAGGCGAGAGCCTAGCGCGGAAAAGCCCCCGCAACAAACGCAAGCTCGGTAGAACGGTTCCGCAACACGCCCGCTCAATCGCGCGCCGTGCCGTCCGGCGGCATGCAATTCCATGCGATGTCAATGACATCTACGCGGGACGGCCGGCCTTCTCACCTCCGCACTCCATTGCTAGTTTGCACGAAATTATCGGGATGAAACGGGATGCAGGGCCCTGAGGACGATGCCGGCCGCGCTGCAGCAATTCTGCTGGCCCGCGGCGTGGTGCGGGTACTCGCGACAATGAAGATCGACAACGAGCCCGCTTACAAAGAGGTACTCCAGCAGTACCCGATCCCCGGAGTGAACTGACATGCGCTTGAAGGACAAGGTTGCAATCGTCGTCGGCGCCGGCCAGAGCCCCGGCGAAGGCATGGGCAACGGCCGCGCCACCGCGCTGACCTTCGCGCGCGAGGGCGCCAAGGTGTTGTGCGTCGATCATCATCTGGAATCGGCACAGGAAACCGTCGCGATGATCGCCGAGAAGAACGGCACCGCCGCAGCCTTCAAGGCGGACGTGACGAAAGCCGCCGACATCAAGGCGATGGTCAAGGACGCGCAGACACGCTGGGGCCGGATCGACGTGCTGCACAACAATGTCGGCGTCAGCCTGTCCGGCGGCGATGCCGAATTGCTAGAGATCACCGAAGAGGCGTTCGACCGCGTCGTCGCCATCAATTTGAAAAGCTGCATTCTCGCTGCGAAAGAAGTGATCCCGATCATGCGCGCGCAGCACAGCGGCGCCATCATCAACATCTCCTCGATGGCCGCGATCACCACCTACCCTTACGTCGCCTACAAGGCGACGAAGTCGGCGATGATCGCCTTCACCGAACAGCTCGCCTACCAGAATGCCGAATACGGCATCCGCGCCAACGTCATCCTGCCCGGCCTGATGAACACGCCGATGGCCGTCGATACCCGCGCCCGCGAGTGGCACAAGACCCGCGCCGAAGTCGAAGCCGAACGCGACAGCAAGGTGCCGCTGCGCAAGAAGATGGGAACGGGATGGGACGTCGCCAACGCCGCGCTGTTCCTGGCGTCGGACGAGGCAAATTTCATCACCGGCGTGACGCTGCCGGTTGACGGCGGGGCGAGTGTGAGACGGGGGTAGGCGAAGCGAGCGCAGTGCCCTTTCCCTTCTCCCCTTGTGGGAGAAGGTGGCGCGAAGCGCCGGATGAGGGGTCCCTCTCAGCGAACTCAACTGGCGAAGGGACTCGCGGAGAGAAACCCCTCACCCGGCTTCGCTTTCGCGAAGCCACCCTCTCCCACAAGGGGAGAGGGTGCACTGTCACTGCGGCGACCGACTGACCCGCCAGATCGTGCCGTTCCCGTCCTCCGACACCAGCAGCGATCCGTCCTTCGCCACGGCTACTCCCACCGGCCTTCCCCACACCTCCGTGTCGCTCACCACAAACCCCGTGACGAAATCCTCGTATTCGCCGGTCGGCTTGCCGTCCTTCATCCGGATGCGGATCACCTTGTAGCCGGTGCGCTTCGAGCGGTTCCAGGAGCCGTGCTCGGCGGCGAAGGCGTCGCCCTGGTATTCGGATGAAAACTGCGTGCCCTGGTAGAAGGTCATGCCGAGCGAGGCCGAGTGCGGCTGTATCAGCACGTCGGGGACCGTCACCTTGTCCTTGAGGTCGGGCCGCGCGCCGGCATGGCGCGGGTCTTCGTTGCCGCCGATATAGAACCACGGCCAGCCATAGAAGGCGCCCTCCTTCACGCTGGTCACGTAGTCGGGCACGAGGTCGTCGCCGAGGCCGTCGCGTTCGTTGGTCGAGCACCACGGCAGGCCGGTCTGCGGCTGGATCGCGAGGCCGACGCAATTGCGGATGCCGGTGGCGTAGATCTTCCGCTCCTTGCCATCGGGATTGAAGGCCAGCACGGTGGCGCGTTCGGTCTCGCTGGCCCAGGCCGCACCGAGCGGCTGCGTTTTCGACCACGCATCCATCCCGCCCGGCGGCGTGCCCATGCCCTCGGCGACGTTGCTGAGCGAGCCGACCGAGACCAGCATGCGCTTGTTGTCAGGCGTGAAGACGATGTCGCGGGTGGAATGGCCGCCGTCATGCGGCAGGCTTGCCACGATCGTCTCGGCCTTGCCGCGCGCCTTGAGGTCACCGGCCTGATAGGGAAAGCGGACGACGCTGTCGGTGTTGGCGACATAGACCCATTGCGGATTGTCGCCGTTCGGAAAGAAGGCGATGCCGAACGGCTGCCGCAGGCCGCCGGCGAACATCTCGTTGGTCGCGACCTTGCCGCCCTCGCCGGCGCGCAACACGCGGATGGTGCCGGCCCGCGTCTCCGCGACGAAGACGTCGCCGTTCGGCGCCACGCGCACGATGCGCGGCGCGCGCAGCCCTTCCGCGAACAGCTCGATCTTGAAGCCCGCCGGCACCTGAAGCGCGGCCTCCGGCGGACGCGGCACCACACGCGACGAACTCGCGACCGACCGCGTGGCGCCGGGCCTGACCAGATCCTGCGGCCGGATCAGCCTGATTGTGCCGGGCTTGTCGGCCTGCCAGTCGCCGTAGGCATCCTTGCCCTGCAGCACCGGCTCGGCTTGTGCGCCGGCCGCGGCGGCCACCAGCAAGCTCGCAGATATCACCGCGGTCGAAATCCGGTTCTTCACGTCGTCTTCCTCCCGGCCTGCATGTCTCGAACGTCAACACCGATCGATCCGTAAACGTTCTGCGGCGGGTCAAGCGCCTGCCGAATCCCACATCAGCTCATGCCCGCACGATGTGCATCAGCCGCGACCCATCGTACTGGAAAATGCCGCTGATCGGTGCGACACATTGTAAGGGCACGGCCGCCGGCTGCGGTCATCAAAGCTGCGGCATTTGTGTCGCACCTGATGGGGTGATCATGTGGGGATCCATCATATCGGAATGGGCGAGCCTGCTGCTCCGCTGGCTGCACGTGGTGGCGGCGATCGCCTGGATCGGCAGTTCCTTCTATTTCATCGCCCTCGACCTCAGCCTTAAACCCAGGAGCGATCTGCCTGATGGCGTGCAGGGCGAGGCCTGGCAGGTCCATGGCGGCGGCTTCTACCGGATCATGAAATACCTGGTCGCGCCCACCCGGATGCCGGACGAGCTGACCTGGTTCAAATGGGAGGCCTACACCACCTGGCTGTCCGGCTTCGCGCTGATGGTGGTGGTCTATTATCTCGAGGCCGATCTATTCCTAGTCGACAAGTCGATCCTCGACCTCACGCCAGTCCAGGCCGGGCTGTTCAGCTTCTTCAGCCTGGCTCTGGCATGGGCGCTCTACGAGGCCGCCTGCCGCACCGGGCTAGCCCAGCGCGAGCTGCCGTTCGCCATCGGCGGATATCTGTTCCTGGTCGCGCTGACCTACGCCTTCACCCATGTGCTGAGCGGCCGCGGTGCGTTCAACCAGATCGCAGCGATCATCGGCACCATCATGGTCGCCAACGTCTTCACGCTGATCATCCCGAACCAGAAGAAGATCGTGGCGGCGCTGATCGCGGGACGGGGGCCCGATCCGAAGCTCGGCAAGACCAGCAAGGAGCGTTCGGTCCACAACAACTACCTGACGCTTCCCGTCGTCGTGCTGATGATCAGCAACCACTATCCCCTGCTCTACGCCACGCGCTTCAACTGGATCATCGTCGCGATCATCCTGGCGCTCGGCCCCGTGATCCGCCACTTCTTCAACGAGCGTCACGCCGGGCGGAAATCGCCGTGGTGGGTGTGGGGGGTCGCCTCCGCGGGGGTGATCGCGATCCTTTTCCTCTCCGCAGCCGGCCCGCGCGAGGTGAAGACCGGCGCGCTGTCGGTGCAGCCCACGGTCGCCAATGTCGAGGAGATCGTGATGTCCCGCTGCAGCATGTGCCACGCGGCTGAACCGGTCTGGGCCGGGATCGTCACCGCGCCGAAGGGCATATTGCTCGACGCGCCCGAGCACATCCAGCGCAACATCCGCCTGATCGGCCGCGTCGCGGCCTGGTCCACCGCGATGCCGCCCGGCAACATCACCGAAATGACCAGCGAGGAGCGTGCCATCCTCGCCGCCTATATCGAGCAGGCGCGCTGACGCCATCACGGCTCGATATCGCGTTTCGCGGAATGAAATTTCCGCATGTCCCACTGAATTGAAAATGACTTGATCGTCCATCCGGCGTAGACAGGGACGGCGGCCGCTCGTGCCGTCCAAATCCAGTCAGCATCTGCCGCGGGGAAATCACAGTGGCCCTCAAGAACGTCATCGGTATCGACCACGCCGTAGTCATGGTGAAGGACCTCGACAAGGCCGCCGAGAACTACCGGCAGCTCGGCTTCACGGTCTCGCCGCGCGGCACCCACAGCGCGCATATGGGCACCGGCAATTACACCATCATGTTCGACCCGGACTACATGGAGCTGCTCGGCGTGCTGGCCGCGACCGAGCACAATGCGCCGGCCCGCGCCTTCCTCGACACGCGCGGCGAAGGCATCGAGCGCATCGCCTTCACCGCGGTCGACAGCGCCGCCGGCGCGGAGGAAATCCGCGCGCGTGGCCTGACGCCGATCGGCCCGACCGATTTCGAGCGGCCGGTGACGCTGCCTGATGGCACGGTCTCGGCGGCGAAATTCCGCACCTTCATGTGGCCGACCGCGGAAGCGCCGGGCGGCGTGCGCATCTTCGCCTGCCAGCACAAGACCCGCGAGACCGTGTGGATTCCCGAGTTGATGAAGCACGCCAATGCGGCAAAACGGATCAGGCAGACGCTGATCGCAACGCCCGAGCCGGCGAAGGAAGCTGCGCACCTCGCGCGCCTGATCGACCGCGAGCCGCAGGCGGAGGCCGACGGCGCGGTCACCGTGCCCTCCGGCGGCGATCGTGCCGACTTCGTCTATCTGACGCTGGACCAGCTCGGCAAACGCTATCCCGGCGTGCCGCTCGCAGGCCTCTCCGCGCGCGGCGGCGCGGCGCTGGTGCTCGTCAGCAGCGATCTCGCCGCAACCGAGAAGGCGCTGGGCGCGGCGGCGCTGCGCAGCGGATCTGCCATCGTCGTGCCGCCGGCCAAGGCCAACGGCACCCTGCTCGCCTTCGTTGCCAGCTGATTTGAACTAATTCTTTAACAAGCGTTTACCGGGCGGCTCTAGGTTTCCGGCCTATCCACGCCGCCCGGAACCCGACGCATGTTTAAAGAGGGATCGCCGATCGTCTATGACGCGCCGGCCGAACTGAAGAAGTGGCCGTCGCTGAAGGGCGAGCGGCAGAAGGACCGAGGTCCGCCCTATCTCGTCTACAACGGCACGCTCGCCGACTGCGTCCGCGAGCTTATGGGCAAGCCCATCAAAGGCATCTCGCTCTACGACATCATGACGAGGCCGCAACCGGCCTTCAACCAGACCGTGTTGTCGCCCGGCGACGCCGCCGAGATCGCGATGCGCAAGGATTTTCCGAAGGATTAGTTCGCCGCGCGCCTGGCGGCAGGCTTTCCCTGCTGCTTCGACGAAGTGTCCGTCGGGGCATCGAGGAAGACGACCGGCGTGCCGCGCTTGACGCTCTCGCCCAGCGCGCGAACGTCCCAATTGGTGAGCCTGATGCAACCGTGGGACGCGGACTTACTCACCCTGTCGGGCTCCGCCGTCCCGTGGATGCCGTAGCCCTGCGCCGACAGGCCGATCCAGTACGAACCGACCGGATTGTTCGGCCCGGGTTTGACATCGAACGGCTTTCTGGATCTGACGCTGCTGAATCTGTACTCCGGATTGTAGTGATAAGTCGGCTTGTCATTGGTCGAGGTGACCTTGAGCGTCCCGCTCGGCGTCGGCCGATCCGGACTGCCGATTGACGCCGGATAGAACGCGACCAGGCGGCCAGCGCCGTCGAACGCCTTCAAAGTCCCGTTCTTCTTGTCGATCTCGAGCCGCGCGGCACGCGGCAGCTCCCGCCGTGCCGAAACATTCGCGACGACGATGGTCTCGCCGGCCTTGTCGAAGGACTTGCCGGGATTGAGGGCCTTGAGCAGATCCGCACTCACGTGGAATTTCTCGGCGAGACCCTCGAGAGGGCTGGTGTAATTCAGCGCCTCCAGCGACTTCATGTCGTCGAGCTTCGCCGGCAGCGCCTTCAGGAACGGACCTTTCACATCCGCATCGCCAATCCTGTAGTCGACGACGACAGGGCCTTCGCTCGCCGCATTCAACTTGTCCCACAGCTCCGGCGCGATACCCTTGTCGGACGCGATGCCGTTCTGCTCCGCGAATGCCTTCAGCGCCTTCTGCACATTCTCGCCGAATTTGCCGTCGATCTCGCCGGGAGAGAATTGCGCACGGTCGAGCAGGATCTGAAGCTTCACCACGGATGCATCGACCTTGTCGGCGGCCGGCTGTTTTGCGGGGCGCGCAGCGTCATTCACGGCTGCGGCGCCAAGATTGCCCGCGACGGCCGGGACAGCAAGCCACAGCGAAATCACCGCACCGAAGATCCATCGCATCATGTTCGCTCGTCCCGCTTCGCAGATGCCCGCAAACGCACGGGAAGTTTCCCTTCGGGAACACCGTAGTAGCACCGACGCAACCTGTGAGATCGCAGCTTTGCCGCAATCGGACGATTAAGAAACACCTTATCGCCGGGCGTATCGCCGGCCGTTCATCCCACAGTTCGAGGTTGTCCACGCAATGCGATTTGTCGTCGCGGCTTGCGCCGCGTTTCTGATTCTGATGTGCGACCTCGATCCGTCGGCGTCCCGGCAAACATCGACTTTCGATCACGCCGTTGTTGAGAACAACCGAGCCTCCCCGCTTGTTCCAGTGGTGGAGCTCTTCCTCGCAAGCGTGCAGGCCATCGAGCTCGCCAACGCCCGCGCGGCCTATGAGGAGACGGTCGAACCTCCGCGCGCGGTCGAGCCCGTAGCGCAGGCCCCGGTTTCACCGACTGAACGGTTCTGCCGCGCGCTTCGCGAAGCCGCCGAGGCCAGCGGCATTCCCGTGCCGTTCTTCGCACGCCTGCTCTGGCAGGAGAGCCGCTTTCGTTCCCACGAGGTCAGCCCGGCCGGCGCACAGGGCGTCGCGCAGTTCATGCCGGAGACGGCGGCCGAGGTCGGGTTGGATGATCCCTTCGATCCCATGAAGGCGCTGCCCGCATCGGCAAAATTCCTGCGCAAGCTGCGTGATGATTTCGGCAATCTCGGCCTCGCCGCAGCCGCCTACAACGCAGGTCCCGGCCGCATCCAGAAGTGGCTCGCCAGAGAGAGCGAGCTGCCGCGCGAGACGCGCGACTATGTCCGCATCATTACGGGCACCAGGGCCGAGGACTGGACCGAGCGCGCAGAAGCTCTCGCAATCCGGATCGACCTGCCGCGCGAAGCGCCTTGCGAAGGTGTCGGCAGCCTGTCCAAGACGAAGGACGTCGCCTGGGTTCCGGTGAACCTGACACCGTCGGTCGTCACCATCATGCGCAAGGCCGAGCAGCTGGCGGCGCGACTCTCGGCGAGCCGTGCACGCAAGCGGTTCGCAATCTTGCTGCGCAAGAATGCCGGGGCCCACGGCAAGGCACGGAGCATGATCGCGGCCCGCGCGGCCGGAAAGAGTGCAAGAGCTCGTACGATCCGGTTTGCGGCGCGCGAACGGTCCTCGAGCTAGCTCACACCGGCCACGCTCTTTAGTGCCGCGGACACCTCACTCCGCCTTGATGTTCGCCGCCACCACGACTTCGGCGAGCTCCTTGGTCTCCTTCGCGATCTTCGCGGCGTACTCGGCCGGGCTCAGCACGCTGACGACGCCCTGCGATCCGAGCTTCTCCGCGACCGCCGGATCCTTGGCGGCGGCGACGATCTCCCGGTGCAGCGTCTCCAGGATCGGCGCGGGCACAGCCTTCGGCATGAAGAAGCCGACCCAGAACGACAGGTCGAAGCCGGGGTAGCCTGCTTCCGCAACCGTCGGCACATCGGGCAACGACGGCAGCCGCTCGGCGGAGGACACCGCGAGCGCGCGCAGCTTTCCGGCTTTCACCAGCGGCACGGCGGAGAGCGGATCGAACACCGCCAGCACCTCCTGCGCGAGGATGCCGACCTCGGAGGCGGCACCGCCGCGATAGGGCACGTGGATCATCTTGATGCCGGCCTTCTGGCCGAGCAGCTCCATGGCGAGATGGGCGAGGTTGCCGTTGCCGCCTGAGCCGTAGGCAAGCTCGCCTGGCCTGGCCTTCGCCGCGGCCACGAGATCGGCCACGGTCTTGATGTCGGTGGTCCTGGGGTTCTCCGGATTGACCACCAGCACCAGCGGCGCCGACACCACGGTCGTCAGCGGCGCGAAGTCGCTTATCGGGTCGTAGCGAATGTCCTTGAACAGCGTCTTGTTGAGCGTGATGGTGGAGGAGTTGCAGGCGAGCATCGTGTAGCCGTCCGCATCCGCATGGGCCACGCCCTCGGCGGCGATCATGCCGTTGGCGCCGGCGCGGTTCTCGACCACGAAGGGCTGCCCGAGCTTGTTGCTCAGCCGGTCGCCGATGATCCGCGCGACGACATCGACCGGCCCGCCCGCGCTGAAGCCGACCATGACCTTGACCGGCCGCACCGGATATTTCTGCGCGAGGACCTCCGTCGACAGCGCGCAGGCGCACAATCCGGCGATGACTGCCAGCAGGCGAGCCGTTCGTTGCATTCCTTCTCTCCCCAGACTTCAGTGCCGCTTGTGCATGTTTGTTGGTGCGGCGTTCGGCGATCATGATGAGCGGCCGCACGGGATTCCGCAATCGCGTTTCCGCGCAGTCAATTCCGCGGCACGGCACGTAAGCGCCGGCTCAAAACAAAAAATGCGAAAACAACCCCATGCACAGTAGCCGGCGCCTGAGAGAACAAGGACTTGCGCGCTTGGCAATGCCGTTTGACTCGTCGGGCAAAACACCTGCAGAATGGCATCATCGCAACAATCGTGAACGTGACGGCCGGCCTGACCAGGGCCGCCCCGACGTGGTTGCGCGTAAGCCCTTCATCGACATCTGAAAATTCGCATCCGCGCGCAGCAGCGAACGGTCGTTCGCGCGCGCCTGCGCCGGCAAAGGACACAGCACATGACGACAGCACCGAACCGCCGCATCACCTCGCCGCTTGCGACAAACGATCGCGGCGGCCCCGCGGTGAGCCCGCGGATCAGACTCTACAAGCGCAGCATTGCGATCAGCCATCCGGACCCGCAAGCCGGCGAGCGTCTGCTGGCCGAAGCGCTCGGTGCCGCCGACCGCGACGCGCTGCACGGCATGCTGAGGCAATTGGTCAAAGCGAGCGCGATCGGGCAGAAGCCTGATGAGGCCAATCTCGCCTTCATGGTCTCGATGATCAGGAGCATCGCACCGAAGGATTCCATCGAGGCCATGCTGGTGTCCCAGATGGTTTCCGTTCACGTGGCGGCGATGCGCTGCGCCTGTCGCCTCGCCTGCACGGACAACCTTCCGCAGCAGGAGAGCGTCACGCGCGCATTGACCCGGCTGACCCGCACCTTCGCCGCTCAGGTCGAGGCCCTGAACCGCCACCGCAACAGCGACGAGCGCGCAATCACGGTGCAAAACCTGTCCGTGCAGGACGGAGGACGAGCGATCGTGGGCAACGTCACGCAGCACGCGAACGTGCTTGTCGCGGAGGCGAGCCCGCGCGAGGCAACGCAAGGCGCCAACCCATGACCGGCGACCACACCCGCAACACCGTCCCGATGCGGGCCAGTCCCCGCTGCGGCGCCCGAACCCGCGATGGCGATGCCTGCCGCGCACCAGCCACACACGGCAAGGCGCGCTGCCGCATGCACGGCGGCGCGCTGAGGACCGGTGCGCCGAGAGGAAACCGGAATGCGCGCACGCACGGCGCCTTCACACCGGACGGCATCGCGGAACGACAGGCGATCCAGGCGTTGCTGGACGAGACGCGGAAGCTGTTGGCCGAGATAAAGTCAAGCTGACGGCCGAGAACTGGAGATCCAGCCACGGCGGCGCTGGCGCGGAGGAATCCGCGACGGCCGGTGGCCGCCACTATCCTCGCAGTGTAGAGCCTGTTGCCGCGCCTCGAATGGTTTCGAAGCTGGTACGTTGCAACGCGGCTCGCCTCTCGGCAATGGCATTGCTCAAGAGATCGAGCACCAGCCCAAATGCGGCGAGTTCCTCCTCCTCGATAGCGCCGTCATCGTAGCACTCGAGCGTTTCAGCGATGATGGCGTCCGCCTCATTCTGCAGGGTCAGCAGTTCCTGGTTGGATTCCGCGGTACGCGCGCTCGAGACCATGGCGAGGATTCTCTTGCGATGGCTGGTGTTGTCCTCCCTTTCGTCGCGGTTCAAATAACGGCGCAACCAGGCGGCGGCCGAGCCGATCCCGGAGAGAAGCAGGAGCCCGAACCAGAAGAGATCGCCGTACCGATCGAGAAAGGTGCGTTCGTTGCCGTCGATGACGGCCGCCGCTCCCCGATGTACCGGCAGCTCTGTGTCCTTCTCGAGGTCCGGCTTGGTGATGTGTGCAGCGCCAGGTACCTGCTTCGCAATCGCCTGACGGACGGCAAAGAGCTGCCGGAAAAACGTCGCTACCGTGGTTTCGGACATGGTCTTTCTTGCCACGATGAGGTGGCTGACGCTGACCGTCTCGACCTTGTCACCCGGCCAGGCCGGATCCGCATTGAAGACGCTGGGCGGAATTTCCTCCGATTCATACCGGGGATGCCTCAGGGCGATCGCTTCCGATGTCTCGATGTCGAGAAACTTCGGTTCGCCGCGGGCGCGCGCCGTAGCAGCAACGGCGTCGGATGTGATTTTGCTGTCGAGTGGCCCGACTGTCATGAACGCATCGAGGGTGAGATCGCGCGCCAGCTCCCCGATTTGTTCCGTGCCAAACTGCGTCACCGCGACCTTCTCGGCGTCCACCCCAGCGGCGCTCAGGATGACCCGCAGCAACGCGGCATTCACGGGGGTCCGCCCAATCACGCCGACACGGTGCCCCGCGAGATCGGCGACCTCCTTGATTTTCGGCGGCCGCTTTCCTTTCGAGCTCTTGCCCGCAGGCGCGGAGGGCGCCCACAGCACGACGAAATTCTTACGCACGACGGCGACGGTCTGCGCCTCGGAGGGCATGTCCAGATCACCGCGGCCGACGGCAAGGTCCGCCTTGCCAGCCCCAAGCAGAGCAAGAGACTCCACCGCCCCATTGGTTTTGATCAGAGACAGCCTGACGGTTCGACTTTCGCTCCTGAAGGCATCGGCCATTGCTTCGATGACTTTGGAATCGTCGCTGCCGGGCGGTCCAACGGCGATGCGGAGAACTTCCGGCCGCAATGCGTAGTAGAGTGCCCCCGCGGCCGCGCCAAAGACAAGAAATCCAACGGCGAGAGCCAACAGTAAGGAATTGCTCCTCCTCCGCTCTCGGCGGGCCGCGTCGCTGGTCGTCTTGCTTGTACTCTCGGTGGAAGACATTGCCGCCGCCAGCTGCAGATCCTGGTCCCCATGATACCACATCTTCCCGGGAACAACGTCCTGACGGCCGGCTTGGTTCATGGTCTCAGACAGCGGCGTCAGACCCGCTTTGATGGGCAACGTGCCTGCCGTCACGGCGCGCGGGCACCACTTTGCGCTGACGGCGCCGCCATTCCGGAATGAGGGGGTCGCGCTGCCGCCATTGGCGGCCGCCCCGCGATCATGTACCCCCATCCAAAACCTTCTCGGGACGGGACACTCATGGAGACCGCAGCCACTAACGACGCGGGAGGCGCCACCCGCGCGCTGATCTTCGCGCTGGTCGCGCTCGCCTGCGGGCATATGCTCTCGACCTTGCTGCGCACGATTCCCGCCATCAGCCTCGACCTGATGGCGGCGGATTTCCGCGTCAAACCGCAGGCGCTGGCGAGCCTGACCTCGGTCTATCATTTCGCCTTTGCCGCGGCGCAGATCCCGGTCGGCGCGGCGATGGATCGCTTCGGCGTGCGGCCGGTGTCGCTCGGCCTGCTGGCGGGAACCGTGTTCGGCGCGGTCGCATCGGGCTTTGCGACAGGCCCCGAGAGCTTTGCGGTCGGCCAGCTCATGCTCGGCGTCGCCACCTCGGGCATGCTGATGTGCCCGATGACGCTGGCGGCCAAGCAATTGTCGGCGGCGCGCTTCGGGCTGTGGTCGGGCGCGATCCTCTCGATCGGCAATATCGGCATGCTGCTGTCGTCGAGCCCGCTCGCCTTCGTCGTCGACACCTGGGGCTGGCGCGCCGGGTTCTGGATCTCCGCGGCTGGCGGCGTCGCAGTCGCGCTCGCGGTGTTCGCGCTGGTGCCGAACCAGCCGGCCGAGCACAAGGACCATTCCTCGCCGCTGTCGCAGATGATCGAGGTGCTCAGGCTCGGCCTGTCGCGGCCACTGCGCGGCCTGATCGCGCTGGCGTTGGTGTCGCTGGCGACCTCGCTGGTGCTTCGCGGCCTGTGGGGCGGACCGTGGCTCATGGACGTCAAGGGACTGTTGCGGATCGAGGCCGGCAACCAGCTCGGTGCGTTCACGCTGGCGATGATCGTGGGGCCGCTCCTCATCGGCATGATCGATCGCAGGCTCGGCCGCCGCCGCGAACTGGTGGCCGGCTCGCATCTCGCCGGCGCGTTGCTGCTGGCGCTGATGGCGCTCGGCGCGCCGCACTTTGCGGTCTCCGCACTGTTCGGCGTCGACGTGATGCCGCCGCAATACGATTTGGTGCTGTTCGTGCTGATTGGGCTCGCGACCTCCGCGCAGCCGCTGCTGTTCGGCATGTCCAGGCAACTGGTCGACGCGCAGGTTGCGGGCAAGGCGCTCGCGGCGATCAACCTCGCCTTCTTCCTCGGCGCGGCACTGATGCAGTCGCTCACCGGCGCGGTCGCGGCGCTCGCGGGGCTGCCGGCAGTGCTGCTGTTCATGGCGGCAGCGCTCCTTTTCGGCACGCTGATCTTCCTGGCGTATACGCGGCCTGCGTGAAGCAGCGAAATTCCCGATTCTTCCTGTCGCGCCAGCCTCTGGGAAAAGTCGCAACCTGCAGTGGCCGTTATTTCCACTGTGGCCCGGTGGTTACAGCCGCCGCGTGACCCGCCGCGTACTGTGACCAGATCGCGAAGTCGGGCAACTCACCAGATGAAGTCGCTGGCCTGTGCGATGCCGACGCGCACGATACGCTTCAGGCGCCATTGCCGTTAGTTGAAGGAAGATCCTCGCATGACCACCAAGACCCTTGTCAGCGCCATCGCGCTGGCAGTTTCGACGTTCACCTCGGCCATGGCGGCGGACGTGTCGATGCCGTACAAGGCGGCGCCTGCGGCCCCGGCCTTCTCCTGGACCGGTTGCTATGTCGGCGGCAATGGCGGCGGCGGTCGCGGGGTCAACGAGCAGCAGCCCCTTGTCGGGATAACATTCAATGCCGACCACAACAGCGGCTGGCTCGCTGGTGTGCAGGGGGGCTGCGACTATCAGGTCGGCTCCCTCGTGGTCGGCCTCGAAGGCCAGTTCGATTGGGCCGACATGAAGGACACCACCGCGACACTGATTTCGGGCGGCGCCGTCGGCATCCTGCTGACGACCCAGCTCGATCGCGTCGCCACCGCCACCGGCCGCATCGGCTACGCCTTCGATCGCGTGCTGTTCTACGCCAAGGGCGGCGCCGCCTTCGCCCGCTTCAACCATCAGATGACGCAGACCGATTTCGCCGCCTTCACGGCTGATTTCAAGGGGTCGCGCGATGCGGCGGGATTCGTCGTCGGTGCCGGTATCGAATATGCGCTGCTGCCAAACCTGTCGTTGAAGGCCGAATACAATTATTTCGACTTTGGAACGAACGGCTACACGCTGAACTGCTCCGGCAATCCCGCATGTGCCGGCACTCCCTTGTTCCCGGTCAGTGTCCGGCAGAACATGCAAACCGTCATGCTCGGCGTGAATTGGCGATTCAATACGGCCCTCGCCCCGCTCGTCGCGCGATACTGATTCGTGTGCCGAAGGCGGCCGCTGTGCGTCGTGTTCGGCGCGCCGCGGCCGTAGCTTTGATGCGGTCGTCCCTGCCCCGCCCCAGATTCACCGGACTGTCCGAGAGGCCTTGCGAAACACGGCGCAGCGAAGGATGCTGACACGTACCGTGCATCAAAGGACCATCTCATGCCTGTCGATACCAAAGCCGCCACCGATCGCCTCATGCGCTTCCTCGCCGTCGAGGGCGTCACCGGACAGGAGGCGGCGATCGGGCGTGAGCTCACCGCCGCACTTAAGGAAAGCGGCGTGCCGGCCAAGGCGATCCGGCTCGACGACGCCAACACCCGCATTCCGGTGCCGACCGAGACCGGCAACCTCATCGTCGACCTGCCGGGCCGCGGCGCGCTGCACAACCAGCCGCGCATCATGTTCATGACCCACATGGACACGGTGCCGCTGTGCGCCGGCGCCAGGCCGAAGAAATCCGGCCGCAAGATCGTCAACGAGGCCAAGACCGCGCTCGGCGGCGACAACCGCTGCGGCTGCGGCGTGCTGGTGACGCTGGCCGCCGAGCTCGCCAAGCAGAAGCTCGATCATCCGCCGATCACGCTTTTGTTCTGCGTGCGCGAGGAGAGCGGGCTCTATGGCGCGCGCCACGTCAAGCTCGACGAGCTCGGCTCACCGGTGATGGCGTTCAACTATGACGGCGGCTCGGCCTCCAACGTGATCATCGGCGCGGTCGGGGCCGACCGCTGGACCGTCGAGATCTTCGGCCGCGCCTCGCATGCCGGCGTTGCGCCCGAGCGCGGCATCTCCTCGACCATGATCATGGCGCTCGCCCTTGCGGACGCCAAGGCCGGCGGCTGGTTCGGCAAGGTGGTGAAGGGCAAGCAGCAAGGGACCAGCAATATCGGCCCGGTCACCGGCGGCGAGGGCCGCCCGGCGGGCGATGCCACCAACGTCGTCACCGACTACGTGCATGTGCGCGGCGAAAGCCGCAGCCACGACGGAAAGTTCTTCAAGGAGATCACCAAGGCCTACAAGGCCGCGTTCGAGAAGGCGGCCAAGAAGGTGACGAATGCGCAGGGCAAATCCGGCAAGGTCAAGTTCAAGGCCGAGACCGACTATTATCCGTTCCGCATGAAGGACAACCTGCCGGTCGTCAAACGCGCGATCGAGGCGGTGTCCGCGGTCGGCGGCACCCCGAATGTCCGCGCCGCCAATGGCGGGCTGGATGCGAACTGGATGGTCCGCCACGGCGTTCCGACCGTGACCTTCGGCGCGGGGCAGAACGAGGCGCACACGGTCGACGAATGGATCAATCTCGACGAATACGACCGCGCCTGCGCGCTGGCGCTCCAGCTTGCAACGATGCGGTGAGCCGCGTCGCGTGAGCTCTGAGAGATCGTTTGTCGCCAATGACGGCACCGTCATTGGGTACCGGCAGCTCGGTTCAGGTCCCGGACTTGTGCTGCTCCATGGCGGACTGCAGAGCGCAGCAAGCTTTGCCGACCTCGGAGCAGCGCTGGCTGACCGCTTTACTGTCATCATCCCGGACCGTCGAGGTCGGGGTCTGAGCGGCCCCTTCCGGCCCGATCACTGCATGGCGACCGAGATCCATGATCTCGGCCGGCTTCTCGCCGAGACAGGAGCCCGCAATGTGTTTGCACTCAGCTCCGGAGCGCTGGTTGCCTTGCACACCGCGCTTGTCGATCCGGCGATCTCACGCCTTGCCCTTTACGAGCCTCCGCTCGAGTTCGGCTCGGTCCAACCACGGTACTGGGCCTCGAACTACGAGGCGGCCCTGACAAAGGGAGACCTGGCCGCCGCCTTTGTTGCCGTGGTCAAAGGCACCGGCGACAACGGGGTCATGACAAGGCTCCCCGCGCCTGTGCTGAGATCGTTCTTCGCCATGATGATGCGCCTGCGTCGAGATGCAAGCGCGGGCGATCGCCCACCTCTGGCTACTCTCATCCCGCTGGTCCATTACGATATCGAGCTCATCAAGGAAATGGCCGGCGACCCCGATCGCTACAGGGGCCTGGGCACGAAAACGCTGCTTCTCGGTGGCGATCGCAGCCAGGGCTATCTCAAGGCCGGGGTCGATGCTCTCACGGCGATCCTGCCGAACGCGACACGAATTGAACTCAAGGGCACCGGCCACATCGCGGCAGACAACGAAGGCGATCCGACCCGCGTCGCCGCAGAGCTGCGTCGTTTCTTCGCTTGATGTCGTTCGCAGCGACTGGAACGGGCTGGCGAAGCTGGCGTGATACCCATTGCTCGTCATTCCGGGGCGCGACGAAGTCGCGAGCCCGGAATCCATCGGGCCGCAGAGATTGCTGCACGATGGATTCCGGGTTCGCGCCAAGGGGCGCGCCCCGGAATGACAGGCAGAGGGGGCGCGCATTGCTGCACGCGAGGCATTCCAAGGGGCTTGATGCGCGGCGCGGATAATCCGCTATGGTGACGGCAACCGACACCATTCGAGAGAGCCGCGCCTTGACACCCGAACTGCACCAGAAACTGACCGCGTGGCGCCGCCATTTGCATGCCAATCCCGAACTGTCCCTCCAGGAGAAGGCGACCGCGGCCTTCGTGCAGGACAGGCTCACCGAGCTCGGCATTCCCTTCGAGGCTGGCGTCGGCGGCCACGGCGTCGTCGCGACCTTGACGCGCGGTCACGCGCAAGGCCGCGTCGGCCTGCGCGCCGACATGGACGCGCTGCCGATCACCGAGGATACCGGCCTGCCCTATGCCTCGAAAAGCGCGGGCGTGATGCATGCCTGCGGCCATGACGGGCACACCGCCTCGCTGCTCGGCGCCGCGGCGCTGCTCGCGGCCGACACCAGCTGGAGCGGCACGGTCGATTTCATCTTCCAGCCGGCCGAGGAAGGCTATGGCGGCTCGCGCGCGATGGTCGGCGCCGGGCTGTTCGAGCGCTTTCCGATGGACCGGGTGTTCGGCTTCCACAACTGGCCGGGCCTTGCCGCCGGCACCATCGCGGTCCATGACGGCGTCGTCATGGCCTCGGGCGGGCGCGTCACCATCACCATCGAGGGCCATGCCGGGCACGCCGGCATGCCGCATCTGACGCGCGATCCGGTCATGGCGGCCGGCCATCTCATCGTGGCGCTGCAGTCGATCGTGTCGCGCAGCGTCGATCCGCTCGACACCGCCGTGCTCTCGCTCTGCACGATCGAGGGCGGCACCGCACCGAACCAGATCGCGGGACGCGTGACCATCCGCGGCACGCTGCGGTTTCATCGCGAGGCGGTCAAGGACGTCCTCCTCGCGCGGATCAGCGAGATCTGCGCCGGAATCGCCACGAGCTTTGGCGTCAAGGTCACGCCCGAGATCGTCATGGGCGTCGGCGTCGTGGTCAACACGCCTGATGAGGCGAGCCTTGCGCGCGCTGCCGCGGAGAAGGTGCGGGCCGAGGTCAGGCGCGACCTTGCGCCCAGCATGGCCGGCGAGGATTTCGCCTTCTACCTCCAGAAGCGGCCCGGCGCCTTCGTCTGGATCGGCAACGGCGAACTGCGCGACGGTGCCGAGCTGCACGGCCCGCGCTATGATTTCAACGACGCGATCCTTCCCGTGGCATCCGGCTGGATGGCCGAGGTCGCCAAGACGGCGCTGGCGTCGAACTAGGAACGCCCCGTGGCTCCCCCGGACCGGTTGCGCTAGGATAGAGGCTCGTTCGAGCCCGCGAGATCCGGATGAATCGGCGCGAATTCGTTTCGGGATTGACGGCTGCAGCCGCGCTTGCCGGCGTGGCGCCGACGGCTGCAGCAGCGGAAGGCAGGCGGGTCGCGCTGGTCATCGGCAACGGCGCCTACAGCAACGTTCCCGCGCTGCTCAATCCGCCGAACGACGCGAGCGACATCGCGGCGGCGCTGAAGCGGCTAGGCTTCACCGTGTCCCTCGCCACCAACGCCAGCTTCGATGAGATGCGCCGCGGCCTGATCGCATTAGGGCGCGACGCCGCCGGCGCGGACATGGCGGCCGTGTATTTCGCCGGCCACGGCATGGAGATCAACGGCGAGAACTGGCTGATCCCGATCGACGCAGCGCTGAAGCGCGACACGGACGCGGCGAATGAAGCCATCAACCTGCAAAGCGTGATGTTGCAGGTGTCCAATACCACGAGCCTCGGCCTCGTCATCCTCGACGCCTGCCGCGACAATCCTTTTGCTGTCAAGATGAGCCGCTCGCTCGCCACACGGGCGGCCACGATGGGTGGGCTCGGCCGCATCGAGCCCACCGGTAACGTTCTCGTCGCCTATGCCGCGCGCGACGGCACCACGGCGCTTGACGGGGACGCGCGCAACAGCCCGTTTGCAGCGGCGCTCCTGCGCAACATCGAGGCGCCTGGTGTCGAGGTTACCTTCATGTTCCGCAATGTCCGGGACGACGTGATGGAGGCGACCCGCAACCAGCAGCAGCCGTTCGTCTATGGTTCGCTGTCACGCAAGGCGATCTACCTTGCTGGCCCGCCGCCCGCCGGTGCCGACGGTGCGGCGCTTCCGGCCGTCGTCTCTCCTGCTGCGCCGCGCGGGCCGTCGTCGACGATTGATCCCGCGCTGGTCGGCACCTGGGAAATGATGGTGCCCAATGGCCGCGGCCAGTCGCGCTGGATCTGGGAGATCATGGGCGACGGCACCTACAGATTCCACGCCGAGCCGCAGCGCTCGGCTCGCCCGCACGAAGGCACGATCACTGCCGCGAACGGCCGCTGGACGTTGCGCGCCCTCAGGGGCCTGTCAGGCTACAGCGACGGTGGCGCATACGAGATCCGCGATGCGCTGGCTGTGATCACAGGCAAGCTCGGCACCGGCGCCTGGAAACGCAGCGCCGAATAGAGGCGCCTCGGCTGGTGCTCCCCATGCCTTCTCGGAAACAGTCGGGATCTCAATGTCCGTCACTTACTTCGCCGCGTCCATCCATATCCCCGGCTCTGAATGCTCGCGGATGTGGGTGACGAGGAAGTCGGAAAAGGCCCTGATCTTGGCCGGCAGCCCGGCACGGTTCTGGTAGGCGATGTTCATGGTGAGCAGAGGCAGCTCCCAGTCCAGCAGGACCGGGACCAGACGGCCCGCCGCGATATCGCTCTGGACGATGTAGAGCGGCTGGATGAGGATGCCGAGCCCCGCCAGCGCCGCGCCGCGGATGACCTGGCCGTCATTGCTGTCGAGCGTCGGCGTGATGCGTACCGTCTGTGCGCCATTGCCTTTGCGCAGGCGCAGCGAATAGGGATCGTTCGCCAGATTGTAGACGAGCATGTTGTGGCGCGCGAGATCGGCGGGCTGCTCCAGCTCGCCTGCGCTTGCGAGATAGGAGGGCGCGGCTGCCAGCACGCGGCGCATCTGGCCGATGCGGCGGACGATGATGTTCGAATCCGGCTCCTGCTCGCGCGTGCGGATCGCCACGTCGATGCCCGCCTCGATGAAATCAGGATAGCGGTTGGCGGTGGTGATCTGCATGTTGAGCTTCGGATAGCGCGCGCGGAACGCCGGCAGCATCGGCGCCAGATAGATCACCGCAAAGGACAGCGAGCTCGTGACCCGCAGCATGCCCTGCGGCGACAGCGCGCGATCGCTGACGATGTCCTCGGCTTCCGCCAGTTCGCTCAGCACCCGGCTGGACCGCTCCAGCAGCTCCTGCCCCGCCTCCGTCAGCCACAAGCGGCGCGTGTTGCGCTCGATCAGGCGAACGGCGAGGCGTTCCTCGAGCGCGCTGAGATAGCGGCTCGCGGCCGCGTTCGACATGCGCAAGGCCTCGGCGGCCTTCGACAGGCTGCCGAGCTCGGCCGTCTTGGCGAACACCTCGAGTTGCAGCAGGCGATCCATTTTTCCACTTTCAGGAAAAGAGACTTACAATTATTGGCCTTTATTTCCGTATCCCGCAAGCCAAAATGGGCGCAACACAAGCAAGATAGCAGGCGAGGAAACTGGGAAATGTCGGGCCCGATCAGGCACATCGTGATGTGGCGGCTGCGCGGGGAGACCGCCGAGGAGCGGTCCGCCGCCCGGGCCAAGGTCAAGACCCTGTTCGAGGGCCTGCGCGGCCGGATCGACGGCCTCACCCACATCGAGGTCGGCGTCGACGTCAGCGCTGTCGATTACGCCTGCGACGTCGTGCTGTTCTCCGAATTCACCGACCAGGCCGCGCTGGCGGCCTATGCCACCCACCCGGAGCACCTGCGCGTGCGCGAGGCGCTCGGCGACTTGCGGATCGGCCGCTTTCAGGTCGATTATCCCATCAAAGGGACCGGCGCATGATCGGTTCGTTCACCTTTGAAAACCTGCCCTGCCGCGTCGTATTCGGCAGCGGAACCTTGGCCAGCGCCAAGGCCGAGGTGGAGCGGCTCGGCGGCAAGCGCGCACTGGTGCTGACGACGCCGCAGCAGGAGGCGCAGGGCAAAAGCTTAGGGACCGCGCTCGGCCCGCTTTATGCCGGCATCTTTCCGGGCGCGACCATGCATACGCCGGTTGACGTCACCGAGCGGGCGCTCGTGTCGATGAAGGCGTGCGATGCCGACTGCGTCGTCTCGCTCGGCGGCGGCTCGACCACCGGCCTCGGCAAGGCCCTGGCCTTGCGCACCGGCGTCAACCAGCTCTGCATTCCCACCACCTATGCCGGCTCGGAGATGACGCCGATCGTTGGCCAGACCGAGAGCGGCCTGAAGACCACGGTGCGCGATGCGGCCGTGCTGCCGGAGACAGTGATCTACGACGTCGATCTCACCTTGACGCTGCCGGCGAGCCTGGCTGCGACATCAGGCATCAACGCCATCGCGCATGCGGTCGAAGCGCTTTACGCGCGCGACACCAATCCCGTAACATCGCTGATGGCGGAAGAAGGCATTCGCGCACTCGCGCGTGCCCTGCCCGCCATTGCCGCCAAGAGCGACGATCGCGAGGCCCGCACCGAGGCGCTCTATGGCGCCTGGCTGTGCGGTGTCTGCCTCGGCACGGTCGGCATGGCGCTGCATCACAAGCTCTGCCACACGCTCGGCGGCACCTTCGATCTGCCGCACGCCGAGACCCACACCATCGTGCTGCCGCATGCGCTGGCCTACAACGCGCCCGCCGTGCCCGAGGCGATGGCCCGCATCTCGCGCGCGATCGGCGCCGCCGATGCGTCGCAGGGACTCTATGACCTCGCAAAGCGGCTGGGCGCAAAGCTTGCGTTGCGCGACGTCGGCATGCCCGCGAGCGGCATCGACAAGGCGGCCGATCTCGCCGTCACCGATGCCTACTGGAATCCGCGGCCGCTCGAGCGGGGCGCCATCCGCGACCTAATCGCGCGCGCCTGGGCCGGCGAGCCGCCTGTTGTCACCAAAGCGGTGGCTTGAAGCGATGCCGCGCACGCTGATCAGATCCGCAACCATCATCAGTATGGATGATGCGATCGGCGACCTCCGCACCGGCGACGTGCTGGTCGAAGGCAACCGTATCGTTGACGTTCGGCCATCGATCGAGCTCGGCAGCGGCGCGGCCGAGACCGAGATCGTCGATGGCAAAGACCGCATCGTCATCCCCGGCCTCATCAACGCGCATATGCACACCTGGCAGACGGGCTTACGCGGTTATGCCGCGAACTGGACGCTGCTGGAATATTTCCGGCGTATGCATGCCGGGCTCGCGATCGTGTTCCGGCCCGACGACATCTACATCGCCACGCTGGTCGGCGCGCTGAACCAGATCAATTGCGGCACCACCACGCTGGTCGACTGGTGCCACAACAATCCGACGCCCGACCATACCGATGCCGCCGTGCGCGGCCTGATCGAGAGCGGCATCCGCGCCACGTTCTTCCACGGCTCGCCAAAACCGGAACCGAAGCCGGGCGAGCCGCATTTCTCGGAAGTGCCGCATCCGCGCCGCGAGGTCGAGCGGCTGCTCGCCGGCCCCCTCGCCGACCGCGACGGCCTCGTTACGCTCGGGCTCGCGATTCTCGGACCGCATTATTCGACGCTCGACGTCGCCATGCACGATTTCCGCCTGGCGCGGGAGCTGAAGCTGATCGCCTCGATGCACCAGGGCGGCGGTCCGGCCAAGACGCCTGATGGCTGGGAGAAGCTGATCGCGGCCGGCCTCGTCGGCGCCGGAATCAACATCGTCCACGGCAACGATCTGCCCGATGAACTGCTCGACCGGATGGTCGATCTCGGCGTGTCGTTCTCGGTCACGCCCGAGAACGAGATGATCCAGGGTCACGGCTTTCCGATCACCGGACGGCTGCTGAAGCGCGGTGTGCGGCCGACGATCGGCATTGATCTGGAATCCGTGTTGGCCGGCGATCTCCTCTCCGCCGCCCGCGTCGCGCTGTCGATGCAGCGGGCGCTCGACAATGCGGAGTCGCGCCGCGACAGCGGCACCATTCCTGCGACCACCACGATCCCCGTGCGCGAAGCGCTACGCTGGATAACGACGGAAGGCGCCCGCATGCTCGGCCGGGAGAGCCAGATCGGCTCGCTGACGCCGGGCAAGCTCGCCGACCTTGTCATCATCAACGCATCCGATCTCAACCTCTTTCCGGTGCACGACCCCGTCGCGACCGTCGTGATGCAGACGAGCCTCGCCAACATCGAGTCCGTCATGATCGGCGGCGCGTGGAAGAAACGGAACGGCCGGCTGCTGGTCGAGGGGCTGGAGGCGAAGAAGGAGCTGCTGGCGCAATCGGGCCGGCGGCTGGTGCAGGACATCGAACGACAGGGACGCGCCGCCTGAAGGCGCCAATGGACAACAACAATGACTGACGCTGCAAAAAATGTCGCTTTCATCGGGATCGGCAAGATGGGCCTGCCGATGTCGGTGCTCGTCGCCAAGGCCGGTTATGCCGTCACCGCGTTCGATCAGAGCGCGGCACGGGTCAACGAGGCACGCACACAAGGCATTTCGATTGCCGCCTCACCGGCCGAGGCCGTGAGCGGCAAGGCGGCGGTCATCACATCGCTGCCGGATGACGCAGCCTTGCGCGGCGCGCTGCTCGGCCCCGCCGGGCTCATCGCCGCGATGGCGCCGGGAGCCGTTCTGATCGAGACCAGCACCGTGAGCATCGAGGCCTCCACCGAAGTTGCGGCCACCGCGCAAGCCCGCGGCGTCGCCTATCTGCGCGCGCCGGTCTCCGGCAATGCCAGCATCGTTCACACCGGCGCGCTGACCTGCTTCGTCTCGGGCCCGAAGGACGCCTTCGACAACGCAAAGCCGCTGTTCGCAGCTTTTACGCGCGCCCAGACTTATCTCGGGCCCGGCGAGGAAGCCCGTTACGCCAAGCTCGCGGTCAATCTGATGATCGCGGTGTCGGCCGCGATGATGGCGGAGAGCCTGGCGCTGGCGCGCAAGGGCGGCATTGCGTGGCAGGACATTTTGAAGGTGCTCGACGACAGCGCGGTGGCTTCACCGATGGTGAAATACAAGACCGCGCCGCTGCGGACGCGGGATTTCGAGTCCACCTTCTCCTGCAAGCAGATGGCCAAGGACCTCGATCTGATCCTCGGCGCCGGCCATGCCGTCGGCGTGCCGCTGCAGCTCGCCGCGCAAGTGCGCGAGACCTATGGCTCGCTGGTGGCGCAGGGCGACGGCGAGGCCGACTTCATCGCAACCGTCAAGCATCTCGAGCGGCTGTCCGGCCTCGGCGAACCGAAGCTCTGATCAACGGAGACACCCATGCGCAACTTCAACGAGACCACGATCACGGACGCGGTGCTGGAGCGGATCGCAGGCGCAACCGATCCGCGCATCAAGGAGGTCAGCGAGGCTCTGGTGCGCCACCTCCATGCCTTCGTCCGCGAGGTCCGCCCGACCCAGAAGGAATGGGAATACGGCATCGACTTCCTGACCCGCACCGGCCACATGTGCGACGACAAGCGCCAGGAGTTCATCCTGCTGTCGGATACGCTCGGCGTCTCCATGCTGGTCGACGCGATCAACCATCCGGTGCCGGAAGGTGCGACCGAGACCACCGTGCTCGGCCCGTTCTTCGTCCAGGCCGCGCCCGAGAAGGACAGCGGCGCCGACATCTCGGGTCCGATGGAAGGCGACCCGATGCTGGTGACCGGCTCGGTCTCGACCGTCGACGGACGTCCGCTCGCGGGCGCCATCGTCGACGTCTGGCATTCCGACGATGACGGCTATTACGACGTGCAGCAGCTCGACGACATCGGCGATCTCGCGATGCGCGCGCGCTTCCACACCGACGCCAACGGCCGCTTCCATTTCTGGTCGATCAAGCCGGCCGCCTATCCGATTCCGCATGACGGGCCGGTCGGCGAAATGCTGGAGGCGCAGGGCCGCCATCCCTGGCGTCCCGCGCATGTGCATTTCATGATCTCCGCGCCGGGCTTCGAGCAGCTCGTGACCCATGTGTTCGTCGCCGGCGACCAATATCTCGACAGCGACGTGGTGTTCGGCGTCAAGGACAGCCTGATCCGCGAGTTCGTCCGCCACCCGGCGGGGCGTGCGCCGGATGGTCGCATGGTGGACAGCGAGTATTTTCATCTCAACTACGATTTCGGCCTGAAGCAGGTTGCGAGCAGCGCAAGAGCCGCCTAAGCCGAACCACAACACAGCGGACCGGCAAGAGTCCGTCATCGGGGCAGACAGGGAGCAAGGATGGGACCGCGGGTCAGCACAGTGGCATTGGCCGATCGCCTCACGGGCATGATCGGCCCGCGTGCGAGCGTCGCGCGCGGCGTGCTCGATCAGCACGGCCAGAGCGAGTCGCATTATCGCAACCTGCCGCCTGACATCGTCGTCTTCCCTGAAACCACGCAGGAAGTCGTCGAGATCGTCAAGCTGTGCGCTGCCGCGGGCATACCGATCGTCCCGTTCGGCGCCGGGACCTCGCTCGAGGGCAATGCGGCCTCGGTCGCCGGCGGCGTCTGCTTCGACTTCGCGCGCATGAACAAGGTGATGGCGGTGCACGACAGCGACATGGATGTCGTGGTGCAGCCCGGCATCACGCGAAAGCAGCTCAACGCGGAGCTGCGCGGCACCGGTCTCTTCTTTCCGATCGATCCGGGCGCCGACGCCTCGATCGGCGGCATGACATCGACGAGGGCCTCCGGCACCATGGCGGTGCGCTACGGCACCATGAAGGACAATGTCATGGCGCTGGAGGTCGTGCTGGCCGACGGCCGCGTGATCCGCACCGCCAGGCGCGCCCGCAAGTCGGCCGCCGGTTACGACCTGACGCGCATGTTTGTCGGTGCGGAAGGCACGCTCGGACTCATCACCGAGATCACGCTGAAGGTACATCCCGTGCCGCAGGCGATCTCGGCCGCGGTTTGCAGCTTCGACACGCTGCATGACGCCGTGGACACCGCGATCTCCGTGATCCAGTCCGCGATCCCCGTGGCGCGCATCGAGCTGCTCGACGACGTCATGATGCGCGGCATCAATGCCTACGCGAAGCTCGGCTATCGCGAGGCCCCGACCCTGTTCTTCGAATTCCACGGCTCCGAGGCCTCCGTCGCCGAGCAGGCCGAGGCCGCAGAGGCGATCGCCGCCGATCATGGCGGTCATGGCTTTGCCTGGGCCAAGGCGCAGGAAGACCGCAGCCGGCTATGGCACGCCCGTGACAACACGCTCTATGCGGGCCTGGGCTTGCGGCCCGGCGCGCGCGCCGTGATCACCGATGTCTGCGTGCCGATCTCGCGGCTGGCGGAATGCCTGACCGAGACGCGGCGCGACGCGGACGAGCACGGCTTCACCGCGCCGATCGTCGGCCATGTCGGCGACGGCAATTTCCACATGCTGATCCTGATCGATCCGGCAAAGCCGGAGGAGAGCGAAGGCGCCAAGGCGCTCCAGGCGCGCATGGTCGCCCGCGCCATCGCCATGGACGGCACCTGCACCGGTGAGCACGGCATCGGGCTCGGCAAGATCGATTATCTCGCCGATGAGCTCGGCGAGGCCGTGGACGTGATGCGATCGATCAAGACCGCGCTCGACCCCAACGGCCTGATGAATCCCGGAAAGATCTTTGCGACCGGAGCCAGGGCATGAGCGACGCGCTTCCGATCGAGGTCACCTCGCCCACGCCACTGCTCGAGTTGCGCGGCATCAGCAAGGAGTTTCCCGGCGTCAAGGCGCTCGATGACGTGTCCTTTGCCGTCTTCTCCGGCGAAGTCCACATGCTGCTCGGAGAGAACGGCGCCGGCAAGTCGAGCCTGATGAAGGTGCTGTGCGGCGCCTACAGCGCCGATGCCGGCGAGTTCTACTACAAGGGCGAGAAGGTCGCGATCTCTTCGGCCGCGGATGCGCAGAAGCTCGGCATTGCCGTGATCTTCCAGGAATTCTCGCTGGTCCCCCATCTCGACATCGCCCAGAACATCTTCCTCGGCCGCGAGCCGAAGGGCCGCATCCCCGGCACCATCGATCGGCGGAAGATCCTCGCCGACGCCAAACGCGTGCTCGGCACGATCGGCTTCGACATCGACCCCTCGACCATCGTCGACAAGCTGGGGGTGGCGCAGCAGCAGATGGTCGAGATCGCCAAGGCGATCAGCCAGAACGCGCGCATCCTCGTCATGGACGAGCCGACCGCGGCGCTGTCCGACCGCGAGACCGAGCTGCTGTTCGCGCTGATCGCGCGGCTGAAAGCCGACGGCGTGTCCATCGTCTATATCTCGCACCGCATGGCGGAGGTGTTCGCGCTCGGCGATCGCATCACGGTGCTGCGCGACGGCCGCCGCATCGACGGCGTCCGCCCCGCCGACGTCACGCCGGACCAGCTCGTCCGCATGATGGTCGGCCGCACCGTGGACATGACCTATCCGCGCAATTTCGCCGACAAGCCCGGCGAGCTGCTGCTGGAGGTCAAGGGCCTGAGCTCGTCGACCGGCATCTCCGACATCAACATCGAGGTGCGCCGGGGCGAGATCGTCGGCCTGTGCGGCCTAGTCGGCTCCGGCCGCAGCGAAGTCGCGCGCGCCATCTTCGGCGCCGATCCCGTCAGCGCCGGCGAGATCATCTTCGACGGCAAGACCATTTCCGGCGAGCCCGATCTCGCCGCCCGCCGCGGCATCGCGCTGATCCCCGAGAGCCGCAAGAGCGAAGGCCTCGCGCTGCTGCGGTCCGTAAGCGACAATCTGGTGGTGTCGGCGCTGCGAAAACTGTTCCCGAGCGGATTGTTCGACCAGCGTTCGGCGCAGCGCACCTCCGACGGCCTGATCCGGCAGCTGAGGATCGCGACACCCAGCGCGCGCCAGACCGTCGGCCTGCTCTCGGGCGGCAACCAGCAGAAGGTCGTGATCGGCAAGTGGCTGGCGGCCGGCTCGAAGCTCTTCATCTTCGACGAGCCGACGCGAGGCATCGACATCGGCGCCAAGTCCGAGATCTTTGCGCTGATCGACCGCCTGGTCGCGGAAGGCGCCGCCGCCCTGATGATCTCGTCCGAGCAGGTCGAGATCTGCCATGTCTGCGACCGCGCCTATGTGATGCGCGAAGGGCGCATCGCCGGGCACCTGACACGCAACGAATTGACCGAGGAGAACATCGTGCGACTGGGGATGCATCATGCGTGAAGCCGCGGTCGTTTCCGAGCCCAATCCGCTGCAACGCATTCCCGGCGTTGCCATCGTGCTGGTGCTGCTGATCGCGCTGTTCAGCGCGATCGCGCCCGGCTTCCTGTCGGTCGCCAACCTCTCCAACGTACTGGTGCAGTCGACCATCCTGACCATGCTCGCGCTGCCGATGACCCTGATCATCATGACCGAGGGGCTCGACCTGTCGATGGGCGCGGTGCTGACGCTGACCTCGCTCTGCGTCGCGATCGTGTCGCTGGCGACCAAGTCGATGCTGCTGGGCCTCGGCGCCGGCCTGCTGGTCGGCGCCGCCTTCGGCACCGTCAACGGCTGGCTGGTCGCGATCCTCGGCATCCCGCCCTTCGTCGCGACCCTCGGCACGCTCGGCATGGCCCAGGGCCTGTCGCTGATCGTGAGCGACGGCCAGAGCGTGGTCGGCATCCCCCACAGCGTGCGCGACATCTATTCGGCGACGCTGCTGGGCGTTCCCGTGCCGATCGTGATGGCGCTGGTGACCTATGCGGTCTTTCACGGCCTGCTCTATCACACCCGCTTCGGCACCTACATCTTCGCGCTCGGCGGCAACCGCGAGGCGCTGCGCTATGCCGGCCTCTCGCCGAACCGGCTGTTGATCGCGGTCTATGCGATCGGCGGCGCCATGGCCGGTATCGCCGGCCTGTTGATGACCGCGCGGATGAATTCCGGCCATCCCACCGCCGGCCTCGGCCTCGAATTCGACGCCATCGCCGCCGTTGCGGTCGGCGGGACATCGTTCGAGCGCGGCAATGGCTGGCTGCTCGGCACGTTGCTCGGCGTGATCGCGGTCGGCGTGCTTCGCAATGGGCTGAACCTGATCTCGATGCCCTCCTCGGTGCAGGTCGCAAGCGTCGGCGTCCTCGTCATCGTCGCCCTGTTCCTCGACGGCCTCAGGAGCCGCGCATGACCGACATCAGCAAAGAGGCGATCGTGCCGCCCCGCTCCTTCCTGTCGCAGGACGCGATCCAGGTGTTCTACCGCCTGCTCGCGGCGCTGCTGATCTGCGCAGTGTTGGCCGTGCTCAGCGATTCCTTCCTCAGCCTCGGCAACATCCTCAACGTGCTCAGGCAGGCGAGCCTGACCTTCTTCATCGCCTCGGGCCTGACGCTGGTCGTGCTCACAGCCGGCCTCGATCTCTCCGTCGGCGCCAATGTCGCGCTGTCGGCCTGCATCGCGGGGACCGTGATCCACAAGACCGGCTCGCCCGCGCTCGGCATCCTCACCGGGCTTGCCTGCGGCGGCATCGTCGGGCTCCTCAACGGCGTCATGGTCACCGCGCTGCGCATCCCCTCCTTCATCGCCACCTATGGCATGCTCTGGGTGCTGAACGGCCTCACCTACTGGTACATGGCGGGCGAGACCCTCCACGGTTTCCCGGCCGGCTTCCGCCAGATCGGCAGCGGCTATCTGTTCGGCCTGCCGATCCCGGTTTACCTGCTGCTGGTCTTCCTCGGCATCGGAACGCTGTTTGCCCAGCGCACGATCTGGGGCCAGGAGATCTATGCGATCGGCGCCAATCCGGTCGCGGCCCGGCTCTCCGGCATCCCGGTCGCGCGCCGCCTGCTGCTGGTCTATGCCGTCTCCGGCACCATGGCTGGCCTTGCCTCGATCATCTTCCTGTCGCGGCTCAATTCGGCCGAGGCCGACATCGGCGAAAGCCTGACGCTGCCTGCGATCGCGGCCGTGCTGATCGGCGGCACCTCGCTGTTCGGCGGCGTCGGCACCGTGTTCGGCACCTTCATCGGCGCGCTGATCCTGACGCTGGTGCTGAACGGCATGAACCTGCTCTCGGTCAGCGCCAACTGGCAGCCGCTCGTGACCGGCATCATCGTCATTCTCGCGGTCTGGCTCGACATGAAGACCCGCCGCCGCGCGCAATGAGTTCCTAGAGTTCCAACAAGCAAAACGAGGGATGGAGGCAACATGAAACGGAAACTTGGCTATTTGGCGCTGCCGCTGCTGATGGCGGCCGCGCTCACCACGGAGGCGCGCGCGGACGGCGAGACCATCGCCGTCTTCACCAAAAACCAGACCAACCCGTTCTTCCAGACGGTGCGGGTCGGCGCCGACAACATGGCGAAGGCGCTGAACGCGAAGACGCTCCAGTACATCCCGACCAAGCCGGACTCGATCCCCGAGCAGCTCAGCCAGATCGAGGACGTCGTGGTGAAGAAGCCGAGCGCCATCGTCTTCACGCCGGTCGACTACAAGGCGATGGTGCCGGGGGTCGAAAAGATCAACGAAGCCAAGATCCCAGTCGTCAACATCACCGACCGCTCCGCCGGCGGCAAGTTCCTCTCCTTCGTCGGTGCCGACGATTACAGCCTCGGGCTGGAAACCGCGCGCTTCCTGCTCAAGACGCTGGGCGGCAAGGGCAACATCGTCATCATCGAGGGCGTCAAGGGCTCGCTGACCAATGTCGACCGCGTCCGCGGCTTCAACGACGCGCTGAAGGAGAACGCCGGCGCCAAGCTGCTGGCCTCGCAGCCCGGCAACTACCAGCGGCTCCAGGCGCTCCAGGTGATGGAGAATCTGATGCAGTCGAATTCGCAGATCGACGGCGTGCTCGCCGCCAACGACGCCATGGCGGTCGGTGCGATCGAGGCGCTCGACGGCGCCAACCGCAAGGCGCAGGTGATCGGCATCAACGGCACCAAGGAGGCGATCGACGCGATCAAGTCCGGCAAGCTGCTCGCGAGCGGCGACTACAATGGATTTGCGCAAGGCTGCCTCGGCACCATGATGGCGATCCGCTCCTTGCGCAACCAACCTGTCATCAGCGAGATCGTGCTGAAGCCGACGGTCATCACCAAGGACAATTACCAGCCGTTCGACGTGCCGCTGGAGCAGCGGACCTGCCCGACCTTCGAGGACGCCAACAAGCTCGGCGGCAAGTAGATCAACCGATCCCGACAAACACGGACGGCCGCCGTCGCGGCCGTCCCAAGAACCGAAGCAAGAAACGGAGACCACCATGCTGTTCGCCATTCACGCCATCGACCGCGCCGGCGCGCTGCCGACCAGACTCGCCAACTACGACGCCCACAAGGCTTTTCTCAGCGACACCTCGCGCTACGGCGTCAAGATCGTGATGTCGGGGCCGCTCGTCTCCGACGACGGCGCGACCATGATCGGCAGCCTGTTCCTGATCGAGGCGCCGGGCCGCAACGAGGTCGAAGCCTTCAACCGCGCCGATCCCTTCGCCGCGGCCGGCATCTGGGACAAGGTCACGATCACGGGCTTTCTGCGCCGCCAGGGTTGAGCGGCCTCGGCATCGGCCGAACCGGCAAGGTCAATTCGCCGAACCTGCCGCTTGCTCGGGGAAAGCCCTCAATCAGTCTGGTCGTTCGTACCCTGCGATCTCGCGATCGCAATAGATGACCTCTGCGGTGCCCGTGAAGTCCTCTCACGCGGCAAGCTTCACCCCGTGGGCAAAATCCCAATACAGCTCTCGTGCCCGCGCATAAAAGCGCCCGGGCCTGAGTTGCCGGTCGTCGATCCGGATCACCGGCGCGACCTTGGCGAAATTGCCGGTCGAAAAGATCTCGTCCGCAGTGACAAAATCCGAGTAGCGCAGCGTCGCCTCCAACACCGTGATGCCGTCACCGCGCAAGAGCTCGATCACGCGCTGCCGCGTGATCCCATTCAGGAAAGTGCCATTCGGCGCCGGCGTAAAGACAACGCCGTCCTTCGCCATGAACACATTCGAATTGCCGAACTCCGCGACGTTACCAAGCATGTCCAGCATCAGGCAATTCTGGAAGCCGCGCGAGACGGCCTCCCTGAGCGCACGGGAGCTGTTCGGATAAAGACAGGAGGCCTTGACATCGGCCGGCGCGCATTCGGCGGTCGGCCGGCGGAACGGCGACAGTGTAATCGCGCTGCCGACGGGCTCCGGGATCGGCGATTCGTAGATGCAAAGGCACCAGTCCGTCGTTTCCGGATCGAACAGCACACCGCCGCCGATGCCGTTCTGCGGCCAGTACATCGGGCGGATGTAGAGTTCGGCATTGACCGGGAAACGGGCGATACCTTCGCGCACCAGCCCGAGCCACGTGTCGAGATCGACGACCGGTTTGAGCCCGAAATTGACCGCAGATTGATTGACGCGGGCGCAATGACGGTCGAGATCGGGCATGACGCCTTCGAAAGCGCGCGCACCATCGAAGATGGTCGAGGCGAGCCAGAGCCCATGTGTGCGCGGCCCCATGATCGGTACGTTGCCCTCGTGCCACTGGCCGCGGAAGAATGTCCATGTCCTCGAATGGCTGACGGACTTGGTATCGGGAACCATGACGAACCTCCGTTCCGGAACGACTGAGTTATGGTCCGTAGATCACCAGCTCGGAATCCGACAGATCCGCAAGCCGGGGGCAATGCGGGCCCTTGAAGTATTTGCGGCCGATCGCCCTGTAGACGCCGACGAGGCCAGGCACAGGGCCATTGGCGTCGAGCGCAATCGATATCCGGCCGTGCCGCAGCAAGAAGCGGCCGATGGCGCCGGCGCACACGACATAATCGGCCACACCGGGGCAATAGATCATTTGCATCGCCGGCAGCCTGATGCCGCGGGCGCGCATCTGCTGCAGGACGAACGGAAAGGTGCGGCCATCGGCGGCGCGGCACACCAGGCAGAGGCAGCCGTAGGCTGCGTGACGCGCCAGCAGCGCAACGTCAACCTCGGACAAGCCGTCGATCGCCTGCGTGTCCTGCCGGAAGATCTCCACGCGCATAGCCTTGACCGGATACGACATCGCCGGAAACGAGAAGAACAAGCCGCCGCAATAGCGCTGGAATCCCTGCGCTTCGATGGTTTGCCAAGTCCATTCCGCCGGACTGATATTGACGTAGGTAACGTCCTCGTGGCGCTGCGCGACCTTGGTCAGCATCGGTGCGTAGCTGCGAAAGGCGGGTTCCACATACCAGCTGGAAAGATTGCAGCGGATGGAGGTGCTTCCACCATCGTTCCTTGCGGTGTGGATCAACAGCAGAGCACCGACGGGCGCCCGGTCGTGCTCGAGCATGTAGCCGAAGCGCGGGAAGCTGTCGGGCGTCTCGCGCACGGACAGGCGCCGGAGTCCGTCGATCCAGTAGTCGCGCGAACGGATCGGAAAGCCGCGTGTCAGAAGATCGGCGATGGCATCGAGATCGGCTATTCCTATCTCACGGCATCGGATCATGGTCCGAACTCTCACTCGTAGTATCCGAGCCGCCTCTTGCTGGCCGGGTTTGACGAGCGCGCCAGACGAGCGGATCGAGCGGCAATCAACTTGCGTCCGTGACGATGCGCCGAAATTCCGGCGGCAGACAGCGCCGCTTCTCGGGCTCCCAGCGGCTTTGAGCGTCCGGCGCGCTGCGACACCATGTACAGCAACCAGTTGCGGTATATGCGCTGGGCCGGCAGATGCCAGACATTGCGCAGGTCCTTCGTCAGCCGATCGACCGGAAACTCGGCAAATAGCTCCGGGTTTCTGTCGGAAAGGGCTTTCTGTCGGAAAGCGATCATCATCTCTTCCGCGCCCTCGTTCAGATAGCCCGTCGGTATCGTCGGACAGACCTCGTTCTCTCCCCGGAGGAAGCGACCCATATCCCTTCGATATTCACCCAGCAGGCTCTGGGTTTCGTATTCCGGGTGCCCCTGGAAATGGACGAAAAGACTGTTCTTCTGCTGCTTGACGAAGCAATCGACGCCAGCGTCCGCCGACCAGGTGAGAACCGAATATCCGCAGTCCGAGAGATCCTCCTCCTGCACTTCGTTCCACCGGGCGTGCGGAATTCGGAAGGTCCTCGGCACATCTTGCATCAAGGGATGATGTCTCGTCTTTGTTTGGGCGAAGACACCGAAGCATTTGGTGGGGAGCTTGTGGCGCGTAACGCCGTCCAGGTGCAGGACGACCCCATGGACGGCCAGACAGGAAAACACCGACGACACCGTATTGTCCCTGGCCCAGTCAGCGATCTCGGCGAAGGTGGTCCAGTATGGCTCTTCCGTCAGACTGGCGGCTCTGGGTTCGGCGCCGGTCACGATCACTCCATCCAGATGCCTGTTCAGCAGATCGTCGATGCTGCGGTAGTATCGACGAACGTAATCGCGCCCCCATTCCGAACGGGGGGTCGCCTCCATCGTATAGAAATGCAGCCTGACGCAAAGGCGTCCGGAAGCCGCAGCCAGCAGGTCGAACAGCTGGCGCTCGGTCGACATCAAGGCAGCATCCGACATGTTGTTGATGAGCCCGATGTCGAGGCACTCCGCCCGGTTTCCCGACGACGCCGTCGCGTGGGCGCCTCTGCCCGGCGCTCGCGACAAGAGATGGTGCTCGTTCGAATCTACGTCGATCAAGACAGTCATGCGAGTGCCTTCATGCTTGACGAAACGTCAACGGCGCAAAGGGCCTGATCGAGATCCGCGACGATATCGTCGATGTGCTCAATTCCGACGCTCAGCCTGATCATCTCGGGCCGCACGCCGGCTCTGTCCTGTTCTCCGGGAGACATTTGCCGGTGCGTTGTCGATGCGGGGTGGCAGGCGAGCGTTTTCGCGTCACCAATATTGACGAGCCGCTTGCAGAGCTTCAGCGCGTCGTAGAACCGCTTGCCCGCCTCGAAGCCTCCGGCAACCCCAAACGTCAGCAGCGAACACGCCTGACCACCTAGATACTTCTGCGCCAGCACGAAGTATGGGCTGTCGTGAAAGCCGGCATAATTCACCCACTCGACACGGCGGTCATTGCGCAGGAACTGCGCGACCTTTGCCCCATTCTCGACGTGCCGCTCGATCCGGAGCGCGACGGTCTCAATGCCCTGGAGCAGCAGGAAGGCGTTCATCGGCGCCAGGACGGCGCCGGTGGTCCTCTGGGAGACGGCGCGGCAACGCGCAATGTAGGCGGCGGCGCCGTAGCGCTCGGTAAAGACCAGTCCGTGGTAGGACTGCTCCGGCTCGTTCATCATCGGGAAGCGCCGGCGATGCTCCGCCCACGGGAACCTGCCGCCGTCGACGATGATTCCACCGAGCGTAGTGCCATGCCCGCCCATGAATTTCGTCAGCGACTCCACGACGATGTCTGCGCCGTATTCGATCGGCCTGAGCAGGATCGGTGTCGGCACCGTGTTGTCGACGATGAGCGGGACGCCGTGCCTGTGCGCGGCATCGGCCATCGCCTGGATGTCGCAGACGTTTCCGGCCGGATTCCCGACGCTCTCGCAGAACACCGCCCGCGTATTGTCGTCGATCAGCCTTTCGACGCTTTCCGGCCGGTCGTCTTCCGAGAAACGGACCGCAATGCCCTGCCTCGGCAGGATGTGCGCGAACAGCGTATGCGTGGTGCCGTAGAGCTGCGGAACCGAGACGATGTTGGAGCCCATCTCCGCAATGTTCACGACCGCATAGTTCACCGCGGCCTGACCACAGGCCACGCTGAGTGCCTCGATGCCTCCTTCCAGGGCGGCGACGCGCTTCTCCAGCACCGCGTTGGTCGGATTGCCGATCCGGGTGTAGCGGAAGCCGTCCACTTCAAGGTTGAAGAGCGCGGCTCCATGGTCGGCGCTGTCGAATGCGTACGAGGCTGTCTGGTAGATCGGCACGGCAACGGCTTTCGTTGCCGGATCGCTTTCGAAGCCGCCGTGAATGGCGATAGTCTCTCTCCTCATGGAAGCGCACCCTTCTGCTCTTCGAGCCCGGGCTAGCTCCCGACTTCCTTGGCGCATCGGTACTCCTCGAATGCTGACGCTGCCCCGCGGTCGGTCTGCCCCAGGCCAAGCAGGTCCCGCACTGCGATCGGCCACTGAGCGACGTCTTTGCCGTGGGTATGGAACAGGGCGACGGCGAGACGGTCCATTCCGAAGGCCACGCAGGCAGTGTGGGCCGGCTCGCCGGCCGCATCGACGATGCCCCAGGTGGTGCCGAAATGATTCCGGTGGTAGTTGAAGCTCATGCAGGCGGTCGGTCGCTCCTCGGAGCGCAGAGGCACCAGCAGTTCGAACTTCAGCGACTGCTGCTTTTGGCTCACCGCCATCATCTGCCCGACCCGGCCGAAGAACGGGTCGTTGGCGTGGTCGATCCTGAAGGTCAGCCCGAGATCCCGGGCGATCTCCTGCGCGCGTATCATCCAACGGTCCCGGAACGCCGAGACGTGATCGGCGCTCCCGATGCAGACGAATTCGCGCATCCTGAAGGACTGCAGCCGGTCGAGATGGCGCGAGGGTTCACGACGGAAACAGTCGGCGGCCACGTCGAAGCTCCAGCCGGCTGCCGGCACTGGCCCTCGGCTCGCCGCGATCGGATAGACCGGATAGCAGGCTGCCGGCGACAGCACGAGATCGGCCGGTGATAGCGATGCGGTCCAGTCGCCGCCGGCATCGAAGCGGCTGATCGCCGCGTCGATCTCGCTTTCTATGCCGTGCAAGCCACAGACGCAGCCGAGAAGATTGGGAAAGCTCTTCAGATAGCCCGACCTCTCAAGCTGAGCGCGATTCATGACGGGCGGGAAGCGCATCACCTCGGTGTCCGGCTCGCGATTCCGCGAGATCACCGCCGCAATTCGCTCCACAACGTCTTCGTACAGTGCGGTGCGGGCATAGACGCCGGGAGAGCCCATCTCGTGGAACAGCGCATCCGCAAGATGGTCCAGCGGATCGGCTGGAGGGGGAGTGGAGTCCGCGGATGCTTCGACAATGACCACGTTCATCAGGCCGTTTCCTCTTCAGAAGAAGATCAATCGCACAAAGAGTCCGGAACCGTGCTCATCAGCGTGGCGGTCCCCATGCTGGCGAGGATGCGATCGTTGTTGATCATGATCGGAGCGGAAAGCACGTCACGCAGGTGGCGGCCGATACTTACGTCGGTGTCGTTGCGGTATCCGGACAGGCCGCAGGCGCGCATCGCGTGCATGACGGTCGCAACCGCGAGCTCGGAGGCCTCCACCTTGAGGAGATTGATCGAGGACTGGAAGTCGACGGACGACAGCGCGCGCACGTCCCGTTCGCGGACTTCAAAGAACTGGAGATTCGCGGCGATGACGGCGCGCAATTTCGTCAGGCTCATTTTGGCGGCGGTGAAGTGCGCCGCGCCGGGAGGCATGTTGCCGCCCGATCCGCGGGCGGCCTTGCGGATGAAGAGCTGCGCCCGGTCCACCGCCGCAGCCGCGATCCCCGCCCATACCGAGGACCAGCACAGATGGGCGACGGGCGTCATCGTCTGCGCATGGATCTTTTCGTATGGCACGGGGAATATCTGGTCCGAGGCGCCCTTGAAATTCAGCTTGAAACCGGCGCTGCAGGTCCCGCGCATGCCGAGCGTCTCCCACGCGAGAGTGGGCTCCAGCGTATAGTCGTCACGGGTGATGGCCAGCAGCACCTGATCGGATCCGGCGGCCTCGTCCGAGCGGCGGGCGATGGTGATGATGCCGTCCGCCTCGGCGCCGTACGAAATCACCGTCGCATCGCGCACGAGCGAAATCTCGGTGCCGGCGCTCTCCACTGCGGCCGAACTGAAGCGTATGTTTCCGCCGTTCTGGCCTTCCGTGGTCGACGATGCCAGCAGCATCTGCTCGGCAGCCACGCGGCGCATGAGACTTTCGTGCCAGCCACTGCCCGCGCCGTGGCGAACCAGGCACGCGACCTTGGTCTGATGCATCGCGAAGATCATCCCGACCGAAGCGCAGGAGCGGCCGAGCGCGTAACACATATCGGCCACCTCGGAGATAGACGCAGCGTCTCCGCCGAACTCGACCGGAATCTGAGCGCCCAGAAGTCTCTCCTTGCGCGCCGCGTCGATCGCCTTCCGCGGGAAGCGCGCCTCGCGATCGACCGCCTCTGCCTCAGCCGCAGCGACCTGCGCGACATTTGCCGTTCGCTGCTGGAACGAGGGGCCGTCGGGAGAGTATGCTACTCGGCCAATTTCCGTGGCGACGTTGCGGAACTGAACTTCCTGCACAGTCATGGGCCAGAGCCTCCCGTTTCACGGTGGTCATGATTGGTCGATGCGAGCCGGATCGAGATGGATTCCGCTCCAAATCGACAACTAGCCCACTTCGGCTGGCGCGTCGTTGGCGCAGAAGTGGGTATCAGGAAGCTGTGACTCCCGGGCGAGGTACCTCCGAAGCAGAGCTGTTGGCCGAAGGAACAGTTGGGTATCGTCGCCCCGAATGTGATCACGCCTGGCCACGGCGGGAGACCGGCTGAAATGCACAACATTGCGATCAACGTTCAGAACCGTGTTCTATCGGTCGTCAGGAGCGTCCTCCAGCAGAACGCGATCACCGCCGATGTCCACCCGGAGTCGCGACTCGTGGATATCGGGCTCAGCTCGATGGGCATGGTCGAGCTGATGCTCAAGGTCGAAGCCGAGTTCGATCTCATCCTTCCCCAGTTCGAGATCACCCCCGAAAACTTCCGATCGGTAAAGGCAATGGAGCGGATGATCCTCAACCAGCTGGGATCCGGGTCCGGATGAAGCCAGTTGAACAGCGGTTCTGCTTCGACAACCAAGCGAGCAGCATCGAACCGGTGCGCGCGCATGTCGAGCCAGCCCAGCCGCATGATCACGCCCCGAACAAAGCCGCGATCCCGCGGGCGACCAGCCGCGACGCTCCGCGGCGCAGACGGTCCGCCGCCAAGACCTGGCTGCAAGCCATCGCATTAACCGCACGGATCGAAGCCCAGCCGCATCGGTTGTTCGCCGACATCGTGGAGGATTGGGCACAGCATCAGCCCGGGCGGCCCGCCTTGCTCTCGGATGGCCAATCCTTCACCTATGGCGAACTCGCTGCCCAGATCAACCGGTATGCGCGCTGGGCGCGGGACCTCGGCCTCCATGCCGGAGGCACCGTCTGCGTGCTGATGCCGAACCGGCCGGATTACCTCGCCTGCTGGCTCGGCATCAGCAGCGTCGGCGGGACGGCGGCACTGATCAACACCAGGCTGGTCGGCCAGTCACTTGCCCATTGTATCGACGTCGCTCATGCCGATCACCTCATCCTCGCCGCCGAATGCGTGGATGCGTTCGAGAGCTCGCGTCCGCACCTGCGCCGCGTGCCGCAATGTTGGAGCCTCGGCACCGGCGGTCCGGGCGGCGATCTGGATGCGGCGCTCGCCGCCTTCGAGCCACGCCCGCTGTCCTCCGCCGAACGTGGCGACGTCACGATCGACCGACGCGCGCTCCTCATCTACACCTCGGGCACGACGGGCCTACCGAAGGCGGCGAACGTCAGTCATCGCCGCATTCTCGCCTGGGGCGGATGGTTTGCCGGACTGACGGACGCGTCCATCGACGATCGTCTCTACGATTGCCTGCCGCTCCATCACTCCGTGGGCGGCGTCGCCGCTCCCTGCAGCATGCTCTGCGCCGGCGGCTCGGTCGCGATTGCGGAGAAGTTTTCCGCTGGCAGCTTCTGGGACGACATCGAGCGTTTCGACTGCACCGTCTTCCAATATATTGGCGAGCTTTGCCGCTATTTGCTGAAGGCGCCGGCGTCTGAACAAGAGGCGCGACACCGGCTGCGGCTGGCCGTCGGTAACGGATTGCGCGGCGACATCTGGGAGATGTTCGCCAACCGGTTCGCGATTCCGCAGATCCTCGAATTCTATGCCGCAACCGAAGGCAATTTCTCGCTGTTCAATGTCGATGGAAAACCCGGCGCGATCGGCCGGATCCCGCCGGTTCTGGCGCATCGCTTTCCCGCCTCGATCGTCAAGATCGATGCCGACAGCGGCAGCCCCGTCCGGAGCGCCGCAGGGCTCTGCATCGCCTGCGCACCTGGCGAGATCGGCGAGGCTGTCGGACGTATCGGTGGTGGCGATCGCGACGGCCGGCCTTTCGAGGGCTACACGGATCCCGAGGCGACCAGGAAGAAGGTTCTGCACGACGTCTTCGCTGTGGGCGATGCCTGGTTTCGCACCGGCGACCTGATGTTGCGCGACGAGCAAGGGTACTTTCACTTCATCGACCGCGTCGGCGACACCTTCCGCTGGAAGGGCGAGAACGTCGCGACCAGCGAAGTGAACGACGCAATCAGGGACTGCACCGGCGTTCTCGACGCCTCGACCTATGGAGTTGCGGTGTCCGGGGCCGATGGCCGCGCCGGCATGGCGGCGTTGGTGGCGGGCCGAGATTTCGATTTCGGGATATTCAGAGAGCACCTTTCGTATCGGCTGCCGCGTTATGCAGTTCCAATCTTCGTCAGGCTGTGCCGGACGCTCGAGACGACCGACACCTTCAAGCAGCAGAAGCAGCGGCTGATCCGCGAGGGATTCGATCCTTCGGTGGTGGACGATCCGCTATTCCTGCGTGATCCGGCGACCGGTGACTATCGTTCGATCGACCGGGCCGTCTACGCGCGCATCGTAAAGGGCGAAATCAGGCTCTAACACTGGCTCGGAAAGCCGAAATGTGAGGTGTATCATGTCGGTCAAATCGAAGATCTTCTCCGCGATGAAGCAGATCGCCGAAGAACAGAAAGTCACGCTTCCCCCGCTTGAGGACGATCTGTCACTGAACGAAACCGGGTTCGATTCGCTGGCATTCGCCATCCTGGTTGCGCGGCTGGAGGACGAGCTTGGCATCGATCCCTTCACTGTCGCCGAGGACGCAGCCTTCCCGTCTACCCTCGGTGAGTTTGTCAGAGCCTACGAGAATGTCCCCGCCTGACATCATCGCGCTCCGCCAATATCTCGGCGCGGGGCCGAAGGACCGCACGATTTCCGATGCCCGGCACAGTGTATCGCTGACCGACATGATCCAGCACAGCTGCCTGGCTGGCGGACCGTCCGAGCTGTCCGGCCGCTCGGTGCTGCTTGCGACGTCGGGACAGCTGCTGTCCGCGCTAGCCATGATCGAGCTCGACGGCATCGCCCGTCGCATGCTCCTATGCCCGCCCGACCTGGATTGGGATTGCCTGCAGGTCCTGCTCGAGCGGGCCGATATCGACACCATCGTCACCGATCGACCTCTGCACCGAAGCAGCGCTGGCAAGTACGTCGTTATCGGCGTCGACCTGCCCGAGCGGAGGGCCATGGGATCGGAGGTTGATCGCACGACCGAGTGGCTGATGCTGACCTCGGGGACGTCAGGACTGCCGAAGATCGTCCGACACACGCTTGATGGGCTTGCTGGCGCGATTATCGCCGAGGGGCCCGCGCGCCACCGGAACGCAACCTGGGCGACGTTCTACGACATCCGCCGCTATGGCGGCCTGCAAATTTTCCTGCGGGCCGTGATCGGCGGCGGATCGATGGTGCTTTCGGAGCCCGGCGAAGCCATTGCCGCCTATGTGGCGCGGCTGCGCGCGGGCGGCGTTACCCACATCTCAGGGACGCCGTCGCATTGGCGCAAGCTCCTGATGAGCGGTGCGTCCGCCAATTTCTCGCCGGACTATGTCCGCCTGTCGGGCGAAATCGCCGACCAGGCGGTGCTGGACGGCCTGGCCAGAGCATTTCCGCATGCGTCAATCGGGCACGCCTATGCCTCGACCGAGGCGGGCGTCGGTTTCAGCGTGGACGATGGGCGCGAGGGTTTTCCTGCCCACCTGATCGGGCAGAATCACGCCGGCGTCGAGATGAAGGTGGTCGATGGCTCACTGCGGATCCGTTCCCGGCGTACTGCGCGCGCCTATGTCGGCGCCGATGCTCCGCCGCTCGCCGACACCGAGGGCTTCGTCGATACCGGCGACATGGTCGAGCTGCGCGGCGAACGATACCACTTCGTCGGCCGGCGAGGCGGCATTATCAACATCGGCGGGCTGAAGGTACATCCGGAGGAGGTGGAAGCAGTGATCAACCGGCACGCGTCCGTCCAGATGTCGCGCGCGCGGTCGCGCAGGAGCCCGATCACCGGCGCCATTGTGGTCGCCGACGTCATCCTCACCAACGGCACCAATGCGGAGCGCCACGAGAGGATTCGCACGGAGATTCTCGGTCAGTGCAAAGATTGCCTGGCTGCATGGAAGGTGCCTGCGGTGATCCGCTTCGTCGAGCGGCTCGACGTCACCGCGGCGGGAAAACTGGCTCGCACCGATGCGTAACGTCATCGTCACAGGCGGCAGCCGCGGTATAGGTCTTGCCATCGCGCGCAGGCTCGCCGCGTCCGGCGAGTACAATGTGGTCGCCGTCGCGCGCCGCGAGAGCGAGGAGCTTGCAGCTGCGGTCCGCGAAGCCCAACGACGCCTGCATTTCCGCGCCTGCGACCTTGCGGTGACCAATGCGATCCCGGCCTTCGCAAAATCGATGCGCGACGAATTCGGCGCGATCTACGGCCTCGTCAACAACGCCGGGGTCGGTCCCGACGGACTGCTGGCGACCATGCACAATTCCGATATCGAGGCCTTGATTCGCTTGAACGTATTGTCGCCCATGATCCTGACCAAATACGTGGCGCGCCATATGATGGCCGACGGCGCGGGGCGGATCGTCAACATTTCCTCTATCGTCGCCTCGACCGGCCACAGCGGCTTGTCCGTGTATGCCGCGTCCAAGGCCGCGGTTGTCGGCTTCACCCGGTCGCTGGCCCGGGAAGTTGGCAGGGTCGGCATCACAGTGAACGCGATCGCGCCCGGCTTCATCGAGACGGAATTGACCAGGTCCCTGGACGATGAAGGCCGTCGACGCATCGCGCGCCGCAGCGCATTGCGCCACCTGCCCGAAGCCGACGATGTCGCTTCCGTGGTCGAATATCTTCTCGGCGAAGGCGGCCGGAACATCACCGGCACCGTGGTGACGGTCGACGCCGGTAACACTGCCTGAGCGCCGGAAATCGGGCATCCGCCGTCGAGGGCGACCTCTCCTCTCGGCTCAAAGGGACTCGAAGTCGACCTGGCCTGACGGCAGGCTGGACGCTTCAATTCGGCGATAGCCCCTTCAGATACTCAAGCATCGTGTTGCAGGCCTTCTCCGCCTCCGCGAAGGTTGAAAACGCCGAACCGCCAATCTTGATCGCGCCGTTACCCCGATAGAGCGGTCGCCACGACGCCACATAGCCGGCACGTCCGTGAAAGCCGGCACCGGCAGGCGTCTCATACGTGATCACAAAGGAAAAGCCGTCGCCGGCCGCACTCCAGATTTCCATGTCCTCGACGGCACGGTGAAACAGAAGGGACATCAAGATGCGCCCGCGCACTCGCTTTCAGCTCAACGACAGAGTTCCGGTCCTGACGGCAGGCCGTCAGGAGGGAACGACCCTGACCACTGGGGGGGCAGGAAGGTAGGGCCAGGGCCGTCGCTCCGGATGTGCCGAGATCCAATCGGCACATCTCTGCGATCATGGCTGGAGCCGTTCGTCATAGCCCGCGACTACGTTTTACCTGACAGCGGACAAACTGCGATCGACCCAGAGCCGCAGATGACGAAGAAAGTACACTTCCCGCCGGACGCCTTGGCTGCGATTTTGGATCAGGCGCCAGGCCTGAGGGACTACCCCATTAGGCATCCCGGACATCGACCTCGCCAATCAAGCGGCGCTTGAAATCAGGCTTCAGCCCCTAAAGCTACTTGTTCCAGCCGATTGGTTGCGTTGCCGGGGCGCCGCCATGACAGACGCAGCTTCATCACGGGCATCTTTCGGATCGGGTCGCTGCATCCAATAGAGGCCGCCTGCCCATTGCAGTGGGAGCGTCGACCGGGAATGGTGGTGCGTGACGAGCCTCTCCTCACCGCTCCCCACTCGTCGGACTCAATCCTGAGTCTTCTCCCGCGGGGCGGTCGCGCGATCATGTTGCGAGATGGCGAGGGCCGCGAGCACCGTCCGATTGCTGATTTCCAGTTTTTGGAAGATGTTGTGCAGGTGCACCTTGATGGTGCCGTCGGTAGTATTCAACCGGCGCCCGATTTCCTTGTTCGACAATCCTTCGGAGACCAGCCGCATGATCTGACGCTCGCGTTCCGTCAGCGCGGTCAGTCCGGTCTCCGAAGTCGTGCCCTGCTCGCGCGACACGATCGAGTCGGATGGGGTCGATGGCAGCACGTTGTGACCATTGGCGATATGCCGCAACGACTGCACCAGAGCCTCGGGATCCGTATTTCTCAGGATGATACTACAGGTCACGGGCGTCGCCGAGAACACCAGTTCGCAATCCTCACTCGCGACGAAAAACACCAAATGCGTCGAACGATTTTCTGAATTGACGGTCGAAAGAATTTTCGCGGCGGCGAGCTCGGGCATTGCGGGATCGACAATCGCCATATCGGGCGCCAAGCTCCGGATTGCTTCGATGCAGCTTGCGGCATCGCTACAAGATGCAACGATATTGAAATCGGCCGCGGCGCCGAGCACCTTGCTCAGCCCCTCCAAGACCACCGGATGCCGGTCAGCAATGACTACACTGATACGTCGCATTACGCGCTCCTCAGCCAGTCCCCCCCAACATAAACTCCGCGCACCTTCTTCTGTTTCACCCACACCATACAGCATACATGCAACGTTGGAATCGCAGCATAGCATACAAGCAATGTTGGAATCGCAGCGCAATACTTAGGTTAATTCACGCCCGGATCTGTTCGCTTCCCGTATCTTCACGCAGCAATGCAACGCGAATGCCCGTAAGACTCCGGTGATCTGACGGGGGCGAGCAAGCCCCCAGCACCCATCCAGTCCGCCTAACGGCGCAATCCTCAACGGTGCACCCCTTCGATCTTTCCGCAACGTTCAATATATACCGCGCCGTTAACTCGCTCGCAGAATGCGTTCGCTTATACATAGTATATAAAAGCGAGTACAACCAACAAATCTTTCAATGTTGAATGAACATCCTCACCTAATTCACGCAGAGGCTGCGCCGGAAGGCGGTTTTTTATACCGCAATTACACGGGTATACGCAGAACCGCGTCTATAACCAACGGTATATAGGGCGATCGCGAATTCGCATCTAACATTCATAAAAGCTTAAGCACGATGGATTGCTCGAAATCCACCAACGAGACGAGGCAAAGAACGCCAGACCAGAACGGAGGAACACGACCGAGGTAGCTCAATATACCTAAAAACCACAAGTCATATCAGTTCAACCGCCCATCGCTGTTGTGTCATTGCGTAGTAGGCTGGAGGGTAAAATGAGGAGGCGGCAGTCTTGCGAGACCGTTCTTATTGGAAAGAACGTTTTGATTAGAGAAGGTATTGCTAAAATCCTGCACGCGGCAAATTTTCACATCCCGGCCTCAGTATCGAGCCCCGAGGAATTGCCGAACTCACTTCAAGCAGAGAAATTGATGTTCCTCATCGTCCATACCGGCGATGGCTTCAATGTCGCGATCGAACAAATCGGATTTGTGAAAGATAGGTACCCGGACGCGCGCATCGCGATCGTGTCCGACAATTATCGACCAGTCGATCTTGCCTCAGCATTTCGAGCAGGGGCCAACGGATACTTCGTGAACGTCAATTCGTGCGACGCGTTCATTAAATCCGTCGAACTCGTGACGATGGGCGAGACCGTCTTCCCGCCTGCATTCCTGTCATTCGCCCTTGATGCCGGTCGCGATCGCGAGCCTGAAACGGCGGAGCCCGGCGAATGCAGACAAACCATCCTCGCTGCTGCAGACGAAGCGATCTTGCCGCAGCTCTCTCCCCGAGAAAAGGCAATTCTATCCTGCCTTATCGAAGGCGATTCCAACAAGTGCGTTGCCAGGAAGATCAATATCGCCGAGGCGACCGTGAAGGTTCACGTCAAGGCTATCCTGCGCAAGATCAGGGTCCAGAACCGGACACAGGCCGCGATCTGGGGAATGAACCACGGGTCGCTGGTACGGCCGGCAAACGATCGCGCCCCCTCAGCCGTCGATACGGGCAGAGGGATCGCCAAGCCCATCGAGGTGATCTCCGAAATGGCGCAGCTCAACGAGCCGGCGCCATTGGTTCCTCACTCCAGTCACGTCGTGGTACCCCGTATCGACAGCCTGCTCCGCAAGGGCGTCGACTCAGGGACTCACGCCGCGGTACGGCTCTACAAGTAGCTGCAGGGACTAAAAACGGCTGCCGTCGCGCGAACGGCCCCCTCGCGGAGTTAAGCTGCGACACTTTCGTCGACTCCGCGACGGCCAGGCGCCCGACAGCAGATTCCCTGCTGCTCTTGCATGCACAGTACTCGAGATCGAGCGGACACTCTCCTCGGCCTCGGGTTGACGACGCGGACTGCGGGAGCGGGCTCTTTATCGCTCCCGCAGCGCCCGCCTGCTGCTTGTATCTCGCCAGCGGCGAGAGAAGGTCGCTGATGATCCTGCGCGCGCCGGTCTTCATCTCGACCGTCACCGCCAGGCCGGGGTCGCGCTTGAGGAGCTTGTCCTCCGCCTAAGTCCGGTGGAGTGCCGTCCGATGGAGTGCCGAAGGGCAGCGTGCCCAGACCACAACGCTCTCGCCTTCTGAGCACTTCGTCTCGTGCAAGCGACAGATCAGAGCGATGTGGCTCTATCGAGATGATAGTTGTCGCCGGGCGTTTAGAGGACCGGCCGAAGGTACGGACGCTCCGCACTCGCGCTGGTAGCGAAAGTTCCCTGCAAACAGGGAATTCTGCGGGGAGAGTCACCCTGGCAGCTCCGCCCGTCCGGCAGCGCCGCGGCTCAGCCATCCTGGTTACCTATTTATCGCCTTTCCCAACCAGTGACCTGGAATGTACAGATTCAATCGCAGATGAGCGGCTGGGTCGTAGAGTGCCATGGGTTATGTGTTCTTCACCGATTTGCCGGCCTCTACCAAGTATCCGGTACATTCGGTCGATGTGTACTCGCCGGCCCGGGCCAAGTGCATTCCGGAAGCGCTACCGCTCGCCGCCCTGGATTCCGCTCCTTTCCTCGGGCAACTGCAATCTTCAAGTTCAGATGCGACCCCTGCCCCTCTCTTCCAAGAGGGTGGCTTATTGATGCGACTTGATCTGCTGCACCTTCCGCTAACCGACCTTTTCCTTCGTAGGGTATCGCCGCCGAGCCCCAACTATCAGCACTGGTAAAAAAATGCTGCAGATCAATACGGATAATCGGATAAATCGAGACTATGGGCCGCCACCCGAATTTCGTCCAGGACCGGTCGTGTCGCTGGCAGAAGTGCTGGCCGTGCTGCGATTCCTACGACGACATGTGCCGATCATAGCGCTGACTTGTTGCGCGGCGCTTTGCATTTCTATCCTTTACCTGATCATCGCGGTACCGACGTTCACCGCCAAGGCGCAACTCCTCGTAAACTCGAAGGCGACCGTTCTGGACGCTTCGGCGGTGTCAACGGTCGTGGAAAGTCAGATCGCAATCATAAAGTCCGAGAGCATCGCGACCGCCGTGATCGAGAAGCTCGACCTTGCTCAAGACCCGGAATTTGCGACGGGCCACGGTAGCGGCATGATATCCCGGCTGCTCGGCTGGACTAAACCGGAGACGGATGCAAACGCCGCGCGCTATGCCGTGGAACCGTTCGAACGCAGGCTTTCGGCCAAGCGTGTCGGCCCTACGTTTCTTATCGAGATTACCTTCGACTCCAAAGATCCTGATCGAGCGGCGCAGATCCTAAACGCCGTTGTAGAAAAATATACTACCCCGCAACTGGACAATTCCGGCTTGCAAGACGGGAAATGGGTTAAGGATCGACTGAACGAATTGAGCACTCAAGCATTCGCTGCCCAAAAGGCATTGGAGGATTATAGTAAGAATGGGACTCAGGCAGCGGATTCCGCTGCTACCATCGATAAATTGGCAGCCGCTGCGGAATCATCAAAAAACGCCTTTGAAAATTTTCGGCGCATGCTGCGTAAGACAGAAGCGACGCAACAACAATCCTCGCCGGTGTTTGAGGCGAGTATCGTCACCGGGGCGTCGCCTCCTTTGAGGGTAAGTTCGCCAAGACCTAGAAACGTGCTTGGAATAGCGATCGGTGTAGGGCTGCTTCTTGGCATCGCTATCGCAATGCTGCGCGATCTATTAGGGGGCATCCGCGCGAGCGGGTTGGAACATCGTCTAAGCACAGAAGAGAGCAGGATCGAGCGACCGCTTCCGAACGCGGTTCGACCGGACCATCAATCCGAAGCATCAGCAAAAGCAACGTCAGTACGCCTCACGGTTTGAGGATGCGCAGATTCGATTGCCGCAGCTCGAGGCCGTGCTGGCGGCCTGGCTTGAGCCCTTGATCGCCGCATGGACGAGCTTGGCGTCGGTCGAGAACTTCGGATCACGCTTGACAAGCTCGATGCGTGCTTCCTTCAACTTGGGATCCTAGTAGGGATTGACACTGTTAGCGCCGACCATTTCGCGATCACTAGCCAAAAGCCGTCGAGCAACGTGAACACCAATGAACCACCAGTCACTTGTCCTTCGGCATCTTATCTCCGGATCAGAGCCGCCACAGTCGAATGACGGCGGGCTTTGCGGCGCGAGTATTGACGTCCAGCACGAGGCCCGAGCCATCGCGCAGCAGCCACAGAAATCGCGCCATAGCGGTCTCTGTCGGTTCACGCCGGACGTCGATCCAAAGTATTACTCACGAAGAGCAATGGAGCGAAACGCTGCGCTGCACTGGGAAGCGCCGCCTCCTGTTGCGTCAACAAGCCAACTGGGCTCCAATCAACACAGGTCGGGTCAAAGGCCTGGTCAGCGAGCATCGCGCCGCCGTCCGCCCAATTGACAATCAATGAGTCCTCGTGATGCGCATCCTGGTGATAACTCATAAACGGCTCGCTAACCTGCGCAACGGCCATGATCTTCGCGTATGGCACCTGTGTCGCGAATTAGCGAAGCAGCATGAGCTGTACCTTCTGATGCTTAATCTCAGTTCGCTCGATGGCTGCAATGACGGCCTGGTCGGTTTGGCCGATGTCTTCAAAAAGATCAGCAATGCACCGACTCTTCCTACAACCAGGCCCTCGCTGAAACGGCACTACCGTCGAAATGATTCAAATTACTATTCACTTTCCTACCCGCATCATTTTTCAAAGGTTACCGAAGCCATAGCCGACATCTGTCAACAGAACAGTATCAGCCATATGGTTGTCTTTGGCCTTTTCCTTGCGGAATTCGTCAGGCCGTTTTCGAGCAACAAGAAGATACTCTTCGATCTCATGGACAGTGAAGTTCTAACACTGACCAGAGAAATGCAGCTTTTTCCACCTTGGCCCCTGCAGCTAAAAACACGTCTAAAGGCGCATCTAATGCGCGCCCGCCTTGCCAAGGCGGAAGCTTGTTTGCCTCATTGGTTCAACCACGTAACAACAATCAATGATGCGGATTCTCATACCGTTTGTAGATTGTCCGGTACTAGTACAAACATTAGCACAATACCGAACGGAGTTTCGACCGACCTTGCGGAGACATTTGACGCAAATGGTCATGTCGCAAAACGGAGGGGGGTGGCTTTTTGGGGAAATCTTTCCTTCAAACCGAACAGCGACGCGGTTCGCTTCTTCTACAAGAATGTCTATCGACCGTACTTGGCACCGGCCGGAATTGAGTGGTGCGTGGTGGGCAGGGATGCGGAACGTTGGCTCGTAGAGGAGGCAAAGCGAGACCATGGTATTCGTCTCACTGGGTTCGTTGACGATATTTGCTCCGTACTGGCTGAATACCCCATCATGGTGAATCCAATGCGAATTGGCAGTGGATTGAAGAATAAAGTGCTTGAGGCGTTCGCCATGGGATTGGCTGTGGTTTCAACCGGACTTGGCATTGAAGCCGTTAGCATGGCACGTGAAGGCATCGACTACATGCGAGCTGATGAACCCGAGACGACAGCGTCTGCGATCAAGTTGCTTATCGAAGATGAATGCCGGCGGCTCTCTATGATTGAGAGTGCTCGAAAGGTCGTGTTGGAGCATTACACCTGGAGCAAGGTTGCTGGCGATTTGGAGGCACTTTTGTGCTCGTTGTGAACGCCGCACGAGGCGACCGTAACCCGGATGCACATCTACATTGTGCCCGGCAATCCGCACCAGACTGCCTACATAGAGAGCTCAGAAGAACACAGATGCGTACCGTTTTCGATATCGGCATGTACGACGGAGCGGACAGCGCGTACTACTTGCAGTCCGGATATCGGGTGGTCGCGGTGGAGGCCAATCCGGAACTGGCGCAACGCGCCACCGAGAAGTTCGCCGCCGAGATCGCGTCGGGACAAATGATATGCGTCAACGCCGCGATCTCGACGAGTCGCGATCCGGTTGAGCTGGTGCTGAGCGGCGCCGACCCGGGCTCGAGTTCCGTATTCGGCGACCGCGTGGCGCACAAGCTCCCGATCGGTTCCATCACGGTGCCCGGCGTTACAATGCAGGACCTGCTCTCCCGCTATGGTGCGCCGTTCTATGTCAAGGTCGATATCGAAGGGGCGGATCGGATATGCGTGCTCTCCCTCAATTCGGAGAACCGCCCAGAATACCTGTCGTTCGAAATCGGGGACGACGTCGAAGAACTGGTCGAGCACGCGCGAACAATCGGCTTCGGAAAATTCAAGATCGTCAGTCAGACGTCGTTCCGCGAGCTCGCCAACCAGGACCGCCTCTACGACCGGATCATACGACGCTTCGTGCGAGAGCTCGGCTATGCCGACTGCCGCCAACTCAGACGCGCAGGGCGCTTTTTCGTCTCCGGACACAGTTCCGGACCCGGCCCCTGGGAGAGTGACGGTAAGTGGCATTCTGCGGATAAGAGCCTGTCACGGTGGCGCCGGGCGAAGGCGACCGGTACCTTGTCCGGTTGGTACGACATACACGCCACGCTTCGATAGCGACATGACACGCGTCGGGCCAGCCCCGCGTGCAGGTGCGCGGTAGTGCGCCGCTTGACTTGGATATCGGCATAGATCACCCGCGCCGACTCCTCGTTCAGACCGGCATGCCACCCGTGCGTCGCGTGAATGTGTTGAGCGCCCAGAACGCGAGATCAATCTTTCGTACAGCGCACGAACAAAGCTCAGGGTCAGACCATGATGTTGGGTGCAGCAATCGAGAATCAGCGCATTGCGGAGTACTTACAATTGGGTAACCACTCAGCCGCCGGTGAATTTGATCGAATGCCTTTTGTATTCCCAACCGTTTTGCTTACACTCGCTCAAATCTCGCCCTCGGCGATGGTCACAGAACGAACACGTGAGTTTTTAGGGCCTTGTTTGCTGCCCGAAGGAGCACACTCAGTTTTCTTCGGACGTGCTTCGGGGCGGGCCGACGTTCCTGCCAACTTCGCTTTCGTCGGCGCCATCGCCGCTAGCGTCTAGGTCCTGATTCCATGGCATCAATATCACGTCAAGGCATTGTACTCTCCGGTGCTCGCTACATCGAACAGGCCATCCAGCTGTTGACGCCAGTCGTTCTAGTGCGAACGATCGACCCCGGAGCGTTTGGCGAATATCGGTTGTTCTGGCTGCTCGTAAATACCGTGGCTCTGTTGTTCGCCTTTGAACTGCCCCGCAGTTTGCTCTTCTTCTTTGTCCGTTTGGATTCCGAGGGACGCCGGCTTTATGTTGGGCAGACGGCGCTGTTCTTGCTTGTCGTAACGATGATTGCGTCGGTTCTGATTTTTGTCTCTGCCGATGCCCTGCCCTCGGCCATGAGAGACCTACTGCACCAGCATGGGTCTTTGATTGTGGTCTTCCTGCTTGCTTCGAATTTGGGCTTGTTACTCGACGTGTTACCCAACGCCGCGGGGCAGATTCGATGGCAGGCACAAGCTATCGTGGCCACATCCGTGCTCAGGGCCGCGCTCATAATTTCCGCGGCAGTGATTTTCCGGCGACTTGAAGAGGTGCTCGTTGCCACATCACTTGCTGCCTGCCTCCGACTCGGACTTCTGGCATATTTCATCGCACGCTATTGCGGTATTCGACTGTTCCCGCTGGACCAACAGCAATTCCGCACGCAGCTTCGCTATGCTCTTCCATTCGGCGTGGCTGGCTTGCTATGGAACATGCGAAAACAAGCCGAGCAATGGATTGTGGCCACGGTCTTTTCATCAGGGGTGTTCGGCATATTTTCAATTGCAACTACGCTCCTCATGCCGTTTGAAGTCCTGAGAGGCGTACTGTTGAATTTGCTTTTGCCCAGGATGAGTCATCTTCATTCAGTTGGTCGCCACGAAGAGCTATTGCGGCTGAACAATCAGGGCAATGTGATAATTAGCGCGATCATGTTTCCCGCTATTACGGCATTATTCGCCTTTTCTTATGAAGTCATCGAGCTTCTATTTACAAAGGAGTACGTTAGCGGCTCGCCAGTACTGCGCATTTATCTGGTACAGACGTTGATATCGGCTGAGATTACCACCCTGCTGAGCGTGTTCGGACAAGGGGCGGCTAACATGCGTTATGAAGCCTCAATTTTGCCCTTTGCCGTAGTAACCAGCTTAGTCGGTGTTTGGTATTACGGCTTGCCGGGCGCGGCTGTGGGATCGGCACTGGCCACCTTCGTAGCGTATGCGCTCTGCCTTAGACGACTTTCAAAAGTAATGAGCATTCCGATCGCAAGAGTACAGGATTGGAACAATCTTGGAAAAATTCTGAGCGCATCTGCGGTGTGCGCAATCGTGGTACGTTTGTCGGCCGACGTGCTGAAACCGTCGGCGCCAATTGCTGCGACAGTCGGGCCCGCTGCCGTTTTGGCGTCTTATGCTGCTATTTTGTTTGTGACAGGGTATTATCGAACACTTGCCAAGATGAGACGAGAAGGAAATGCATTAGCTAATACATCTCGTCCCGTTGGGGAGCCGGCCTCCAGGATCTCGAGTGACCATGCGCCAACAGAACCTCTTAGTATTGTTTCACTTCGCTGATAGCCAAGTCCTGGATCAACTGCCCACCCTTCGGCCCAAAGTGGTTCCTTTCCGCATTTGTGATTTGGTCAAAAGGCAAGCCTGAGCTTTGCACATTGCGAGATTCTGGAGGCTGGCGTGATTCTCAATGCAAGGAGTTTTCTGACAGCAGGTGATACGTTTACGCAAGAGCAGGAGGCGGCATTCTTTGCCTCAATACGCCTGCGCAACGGCACCTTCAAGACCACCGACCATCATCGCCTCGATGATCTCAACATGCTGGTTATCGGCGAGTGGCAGAAACTCGACCGCAAACCGCGCGAGATCATGGACGTGGGCGCATCCTCGGCGATTTCCTCGCTCGAATGGGCGGATGCTCTGGCCCGCGCTGACATCGATGCGGAAATCGTCGCGACGGATCTGTGCATGCACGGGAGCCTCGTGCCCCTATTGCCGGGATATGAGGTGCTTCTCGACCGTGACGGCAAGGTAATTCAGCACATTCTCGGGAATCGTCCGGTTCGATGGTCCTTGGATGGGCCGCGGGACTTCTTCAGAGGTACCGGCTTCCTGGTCGCTGCGCTCAATGCGTTTGCAAGCACGCTGTTGCTGTTGACCAATGGGAGGCGAAGGGGGGAGGATGTATTGTTGGTTAACCCGGTTGCGCGCGACAACGCCCGGCTGCGTTTTGCCGATGACGACATACTGGCGGCGAACCCGGAGGATCTACGCGGCCGGTTCAACGCAATCCGCGTGTCAAATCTGCTTAATCGTGGCTATTTCGACGAGGCGCAGTTACGCCGCGCCGTGGACAATCTCAAGGATCGGCTAGTGGGCGCTGGTTCGTTCCTGATTGTGAACCGAACGCACGCGGACGGCAGCAATAACGGCACGATCTTCCAACTTACCAAGTCGAACAAATTTGAGATCGTGGCCAGGATGCGCGACGGGAGCGAGATTGAGGATATCGTGTTGTCACCTGACGCGGACGGAGCGCAATTGCGCGCGACAAGCCAAAACCGGTCGCTCTCAACGCCCAGCCGTCCCAGATGAGGTATGGGGACAGCGGATACGGAGCCTATTGCGGGATGATCGCGCCAATCAAAGGATGCTTTCACGCTTCCTTGTTGGAGACGCTACGGCCGGCCTGTCGTATTTTCACGTAATGGCTCGCACGCGCGCACCTGCCCAAGAGTCTCCGTCAATTGCGCTTTGAAAGGCACTGGACCTTAACGAGTAGCTGACGGCCAGGGCGACAATTCGTCGGCGCCGCCGTGAGGCCGAGTGACCTCGCCCGTAAGCATCCGGTGAAGGCCGTAGCGGTCACTCAGGCTGCCTGATCGACTTGCTTGTTTCGGTCGCGCCAATTCCACGGAAGCAGTTCGTCGAGCCGGTGAACCGGGTGCTCGGCAATGCGCGCCAGAAGGTCGGCGAGCCAGGCTTGCGGATCGATATCGTTCATCTTGGCGGTGACGATCAGGCTGTACATCACCGCGGCCCGCTCGCCGCCACGATCAGAGCCGCAGAACAACCAGGATTTTCTCCCCAGGGCGATACCGCGCACGCCGCGCTCGGCGGCATT